>JASBZE010000051.1 GCA_029983575.1 Peptostreptococcaceae bacterium | reverse complement strand
CCTAGATGAAATTAGAGGTATAATATAAAGGAGAGGTAGATTATGTCAGATAACAGAGTAATAGAAATACTAAAAGAGAGTGAGGCACTTTTAGAGGGTCATTTTCTTTTATCTTCAGGAAAGCATTCAAACAGATATGTTCAATGTGCGAAGGTACTTAGGTTCCCTCATTTTGCAGAGGAGATTCTCTCAGGGGTTGTAGATCAAATTAAGGATTTAGACGTAGATTTAATCGTTGGTCCAGCGATGGGCGGAGTTATCGTGTCTTATGAGCTAGGTAGACAGCTAGGCAAAGAAACTGTGTTTACTGAGAGAAAAAACAACGTAATGGAACTTAGAAGAGGTTTTGAAGTAAAAAAAGGGCAGAGGATAATAATAGCTGAGGACGTAGTTACTACAGGAAAGTCCTCTATGGAAACGAAGAAGGTTCTTGAAGATTTAGGCGGAGAGGTAATAGGTATCGCTTGTATAGTCGACAGGACAAACGGAAGCGTTGATATTCCTATATATAGCGCTATTGAGTTGGACATAAAGGTATATGATAAAGACGATTGTCCTATATGTAAGGAAGGCAAGATAGAGTTAGTAAAGCCTGGAAGTAGAGAATTTAAAGAAGAAAAATAAACATTAGTTGAAATCCCCTTAGGATATTGGTTATAATAATATCTAAGGGGATGTTTTATTTTTGGGGGTTAGGATATGTCTAAGGATACTAAACAAGGTTTTTTATTTATTTTCATGGCAGGGGTGATTTGGTCTACCCTTGGTCTTTTTGGAAAGTTGCTTTTAGCTAGTGGCTTAACCAGTCAACAGATTGCATTTACCAGGCTTATACTAGGATTTATTTTTTTGCTCGTTTATACTGTGTTTAAAGATATGGGTTCACTTAAAGCTAAGCCTAAACACTTTGTAATATTCGCCCTTGTGGGTTTACTTACTCACTGTGCGTTTAACGTTTTTTATTTCAAGGCCATCGAATTGGTAGGTATGTCGATAGCCGCTGTAACACTTTACACTCAGCCATTTTTTTTGGCGGTATTATCTAAAATTATATACAAAGAAAAGATGAGCAGGATTAAGGTAATCTCATTGGTCGTAGTTATAGTTGGAGCTTATCTGGCGGTTACTGGAGGAAAGATTTCCCTGCGTGGAATCAGTACCGTTGGGATAGTGATGGGTATATTGTCGGCGGTTGCATTTGCTCTTATGCCGACTCTTTCTAAACCGATTCTCGGGGAAGTTCCTAGTTCGACTCTCCTTCTGTACAGTTTTTTATTTGGGGCGGTATTTATTTTTCCGATTGCCGATGTGCCTCGTCTTATAGTTTTAGCAGCTAATATAAAAACTCTTATGCTGATGCTAGGTCTTGGATTTTTTCCAGCTGCCCTCGCCTTTGTATTTTACGCTGAAGGGATAAGAAAGGGAGTTGAATTATCTATAGTCGGAATTATAAGTACTTCTGAGCTTATATTCTCTCAGATTATAGGATGGGTGATATTTGGTGAGCCTTGGTCAATTATAAAGATACTCGGTATAGTTATGATGGTAATGTCTACTGTTATGGTAGTTAGTGTAAATTCTAAGATATCTCAGTGACGGTAGTTAGCGTAAATTCTAAGATATCTCGGTGATGGTAGAATGGATAAATTCTAGGATATACACGTTGCGATTAAGAGACGTTTACCATTATGGAAATTGGTTTATGTTAATGGTGCAACATGAAACATTAACACCTGAAAAATGATGATAATGTTCGTGTTTTACTTTTATTTATCGCAGAATTTACCGCAAAAGAGTATAAAATTTATTTTTTTTTCGATAAAGACTTGAAAAATAATGGATATTAATGTAATATTTATATAGATAGTTCGTGTTTAAGTTCTATAAATCTTAAATAGTAAAGGAGAGGTAATATGAAAGTTGCTGTTATTATGGGATCTAAGTCAGATGCGCCTAAACTTGAAGGCGGAATTAATTTGCTAAAGGGATTTGGCGTTGATGTTGACGTGAGGGTATTGTCTGCACATAGGACACCAAGAGAACTTATGGAATATTTGGAATCTATTGAGGGTAGTGTCGATGTAATAATCGCAGCTGCTGGTAAAGCTGCACATCTACCTGGAGTTATAGCGTCTCAAACCTTGACTCCTGTTATCGGTCTACCTATTAAGTCATCTACTATGGACGGACTTGATTCACTTTTATCTATAGTTCAAATGCCTAAGGGTATTCCAGTAGCGACTGTTACAATTGACAACGGAGATAATGCTGCTATATTGGCTGCACATATTATGACGCTTAAATATCCTGAATTAAGGGATAAGTTAAGTGATTTTAGAAAAGAAATGGCAGATGCTGTTTTGAAAGACGACGAAACATTTAGATAAGGATAATTAAAAGAATTTTGTTATGCGTATGAACGCAGTATATTAATATTAGAAGGAGAAACTAATGAGCGGAATTTTTGGTATATATTCAAACAAGGATATTGTTAAGGACCTTTATTATGGTATTTATTCTATGCAACATAGAGGTCAAGAGAGTTGTGGTATGGCAATACTCGAGGGGGATAGGATAAACTACAGAAAAGATAAGGGTCTTGTTGGAGAGGTATTTAAGGAGGAGACACTTGCGAAGTATTCAGGAAAGATTGGTATTGGTCACGTTAGGTCTTCTAGCGCAAATACTAACCACATAGCTAACAACCAACCGTATGTAGGAAGATACAGAGGCAGAGAGCTTGCTGTCTGTGATAACGGAGCTCTTACTAACTCAAAAGAGCTTAGGGAGAGACTTGAAGATGAAGGATATATGTTCCAAACAAATTCCGACGCTGAGATCATCCTATTTTTGATCGCTAAGTTCCATAGGGGAAGTATCATAGAAGCAGTTAAAAAGACTATGGACTTGATTAGGGGATCATACTCTCTTGCTATAATAAGTGACGATCAGCTGCTAGCTGTTAGAGATAAATACGGGTTTAGATCTCTACTATTAGGAGAAAAGGACGGACAATATATGGTCGCTTCAGAAAACTCAGCGATCGAGATAATTGGTGGTACTGTAATAAGAGACGTTGAGCCTGGAGAAATAATCTACATTAAGGATGGCCAACTGGAATCTCATATGTACTCTGATACTATGCCACAAAAACAGAGTTGTATATTCGAACACGTTTATATTGCGAGAAACGACGCTACTTTAGACGGTTTAAACGCATATGACTTTAGGATTAAATGCGGGGCTTGGCTTGCTAAGCACGAGACGATTAAGGCAGACTGCGTAGTTCCTGTTCCAGACTCAGGATGGGCTGGTGCAATTGGATATGCAAATGAAACAGAGCTTGAAGTAGCTGAAGGTCTAGTTAAAAATAGATATGTCGGAAGGACATTTATAAAACCGACTCAAGAAGAAAGGGAACTTGCTGTAAAGATGAAGTTAAACCCTCTTAGATCTGCAATAGAAGGAAAATCAATAATCTTAGTAGATGACTCCATAGTTAGGGGTACTACTTCAAAGCAGCTTGTAAAAGAGCTTAAGAAAGCTGGAGCTAAAGAAGTGCATCTAAGGATCACTTCACCACCGGTAATGCATCCATGTATTTACGGTATAGATACTCCTCACAGAAAAAATCTAATAGCTTCAAGTCATACAATTGAAGAGATGAATGAATATATTGGTAGTGACAGTTTAGAGTTTATAACTATAGAGGGGATGAAAGAAGCCGCTGATGGCAAAATTGATGATTTCTGCCTATCATGCTTTACAGGTATATATTACGAAAAATAAAATTTAGGAGGATATTATGCTAACTTATAAGAGTTCAGGTGTTGATATCGACGAGGGGAACAGAGCTGTCGATCTTATCAAAAACAAAATAAAACAAACGAATGATGCTAATGTTATAGGAGATCTTGGAAATTTCAGTGGTCTATATTCACTAGGTAGTTTCGCTGGGATGAAAGAGCCGGTAATTTTAGGTGCGACCGACGGTGTAGGAACCAAACTGATGCTTGCACAGATGATGGACGAACACTCTACTGTTGGAATAGATTTGGTTGCCATGTGCGTAAATGACCTAATCTGCCAGGGTGCTAGACCTATATTTTTCCTTGACTACATTGCGACAGGCAAGGTTGTAGCTGAGAAGATAGAAAATATCGTAAGTGGTATAGCAGATGGATGTCTGATGTCAGGATGTTCTCTTATAGGGGGAGAAACTGCAGAGATGCCGGGTATGTACGGAGAAGACGACTACGATCTAGCTGGTTTTGCAGTTGGTATAGCTGATAAAGAAAAGATAATCACAGGTAAGGACATAAAGGATTCAGATAAGCTAATAGGTATATCATCAAGCGGAGTTCATTCAAACGGGTTCTCTTTTGTGAGAAAGATATTCTTGGAAGAACTCAAGGTTAAGCTTGAAGATAAATCTGAAGAGCTAGGTATGACTTACGGTGAGGCACTTCTAACTCCTACTAAAATATATGTAAAGCTCGCACTCGAGCTTATAGAGAAGTTTAATATCAAGGGCATAGCCCATATAACTGGCGGTGGAATCGTCGAAAATATAGTTAGGGTAATACCAAAGGGTCTAGGAATAGATGTAGATACCAAATCTTGGGAAAAACCTCCGATATTTAAGATGATCGAAGGCTTGAATCTAGTGGATAACAGAGAGCTTCACAAGAGCTTCAATATGGGTGTAGGCCTTGTGCTAATAGTTGATGAGAAAGATGAAAAAGAGATCATCGACTACATAAATGAAAGAAAAGATGAATGTGAATTTGTAGATGACAAATACAAAGACCTTATGAAAGATAGGGCATATTCAATAGGAAAGGTTACTAAGGAACACGAAGGAGTAGAACTATGGTAAATATAGCTGTACTCGTTTCAGGAGGGGGAACCAATCTACAAGCTGTGATAGACGCTACTGAATCCAAGGAGATAAACGGCGAAGTAAAGCTTGTTATATCCAATAAAGAAGGCGTATTCGCCCTCGAAAGGGCAAAAAAACACAATATAAGGGCTTTGACAGAGAAAGATAATGAAAAAATCCTAGCCCTTATGGAAGAAGAAAATATAGATTTAATTGTCTTGGCGGGATATCTAAAAATCCTGCCTGAGGCATTGGTCAAGAAATATAAGAATAAAATAATTAATATCCATCCATCCCTTATCCCGTCATTTTGCGGGATGGGGTACTATGGATCTAAGGTACATGAGGCTGTAATAAAAAGAGGCGTTAAGTTTACTGGTGCTACGGTTCACTTTGTTGACGAGGGAGCGGACACTGGACCTATAATCATGCAGGCCGTTGTCAAGGTCGACCAAGATGACGACGCATCAAGTATAGCTAAGAAAGTACTGGTTGAAGAACATAAGATTTTAAAAGACAGTATCAGGCTGTTTTGTTTAAATAAGTTAGATGTGAAAGATGGAAGGGTGTATATCAATGAGTAAAAAAAGAGCATTAATAAGTGTAACCGATAAAACAGGTGTCGTAGAATTTGCCTTGGGTCTTCAAGAATCAGGGTTTGAAATTATATCTACAGGTAATACGTATAAAAAACTTAAGGAATCTGGTGTAAACGCCATCACAATTGATGAGGTAACTGGTTTTCCGGAAATATTAGACGGCAGGGTAAAAACACTGAACCCACATATTCACGGGGGGATTTTATTCAGAAGAGACCTTGAATCTCACGTCGAGACTGTTAAACAACACTCTATCGAACCGATTGACCTAGTTTGCGTAAATTTATACGATTTTGAAGGAACAGTGAAGTCAGGAAAGGCACATAATGATATAATAGAGAATATAGACATAGGTGGACCATCTATGATTAGGTCTGCGGCTAAAAATTATAAAGACGTAATAGTCGTTGTCGATATAAATGACTATGAATCTGTACTTGAGAAGATCAAAAACGGTCAAGTGGATGAAGAGTATAGACAAAAGTTAGCTTATAAGGCTTTTAGAACTACTGCGAGATACGACTCACTAATATCTAATTATTTCGCTGAAAAAGAAGAAGATGAGTATCCTGAAGTTATGAATATGAGCTTTGAAAAAGTTCAAACTCTAAGATACGGAGAAAACCCTCATCAAAAGGGAGTTCTATACAGGGATTCCTCAGCTAAAAACCCTATTTTAAACTTCGAACAGCTAAATGGAAAGGAACTTTCTTTTAATAACATCAACGATCTTCACGGATGCCTAGAAATTATGAGGGAGTTTAAAGATGAAGATGAGGTTGTATGTGTCGGAATCAAACATACAAACCCTTGTGGAGTAGGTTTAGGAAAGAATTCTTACGACGCATACATTAAGTGCTATGAGGCTGACAAGGTGTCAATTTTTGGAGGTATAGTTGGTATTACTTCTACAATAGATGCAGATACGGCTTCAAAGCTAAGCGAGATCTTCTTAGAAATAGTTGTTGCTTACGACTTTACTGATGAAGCTTTGGAAATACTTTCTAAAAAGAAAAACCTAAGGGTACTAAAGATCAAAAAGCTTGAAGACTCTAAACAAAAATACGATATGAAGTATTTGGACGGTATGCTTTTAGTTCAAGATAAAAATACCAGCCTTGCTAATGAGTACAAGACTGTAACTAAGCTTGAGCCAAAGGATAAAGAGCTTGAAGACATGAAGTTCGGCCTAAAGATAGTTAAGCATATGAAGTCAAATGCGATTGCTATAGTTAAAGATGGTCATACACTAGCTCTAGGATGTGGTCAGACATCTAGGATCTGGGCTCTATCAAATGCACTTATCAACAATGAGGATAAAGATTTTTCTGGAGCAGTTTTGGTTTCAGATGCGTTCTTCCCATTTGACGACTGCGTTGAACTAGCTCATAAACACGGAATAACAGCTGTAGTTCAACCTGGTGGTTCAATTAAGGATCAAGATTCTATCGACGCTTGTGATAGAAATTCTATGTCTATGGTATTTACTGGAATAAGACATTTCAAACACTAATATTTTATCAAAGTGACATTCTAGGTTTGGGGTATTCTCCAAACCTTGTGTTACACTATTAATTATTTATCGAGGAGAGTAAGTATGAATATTCTAGTTGTAGGTGGCGGTGGTAGAGAGCACGTTATTTGCTGGAAACTAAGCCAGGAAAAAAATGTTGACAAGATTTACTGTGCGCCTGGAAATGCGGGTATTAAAGAAGTCGCTGAGTGTGTAGACATCAAGGATGTCGATATCAAAGGGATTAAAGACTTTGCCGTTAAAAACAAAATCGACCTAGTGGTTGTAGGTCCTGAAGCGCCTCTTGTATTAGGTTTGACCGATGAGTTAGAGGCTGAGGGAATAAAGGTATTTGGACCGGACAAAAGCTGTTCAAGGCTTGAGGGAAGCAAATCTTTTTCAAAACATTTTATGGAAAAGTACGATATACCGACTGCAAAGTACAGCGAGTACACGGATATAGAAAAAGCAAAAAACGAAATAGATGAGTTTGGTTATCCGGTAGTAATAAAGGCTGATGGATTGGCAGCGGGAAAAGGCGTAATTATTGCTAAAGATAAGTCCGAGGCACTAGAAGCGCTTGATATGATAATGGGAGACAAAAAATTTGGAGACGCTGGCAATATGGTTGTCATAGAGGAATTTTTAGAGGGAATAGAGACCTCTATTTTAGCATTTGTAGACAATGATACTATAATTCCCATGGTAAGCGCCAAAGACCACAAGAAGATATTTGAAAATGAAACTGGACCAAATACAGGAGGTATGGGTACATTTTCTCCTTCTCCTATTTATGACGAAAGACTTGAAAAAGTCGTTAGAGAAGAAGTTTTAGATAGAACATTAGAGGGATTTAAAAAAGAAGGGCTAAAGTATAAGGGTATACTTTTTGTAGGACTTATGATAACAGAGGACGGAGAAAAAGTACTTGAATACAATTGTAGGTTTGGAGATCCGGAGACTCAATCTGTGCTGATGAGGCTTGAAACAGACTTGAGCGAGATAATGTTAGCCGCTGTAGACAATAGGCTAAAGGATATGGAAATTAAGTACAAAGAAGATGGAGCTTGCTGTGTTATCCTAGCTTCTAAGGGATATCCTGAGTCTTCTCACAAAGGGGACGTTATTACGGGACTTGATAAAATGGACGATGGCGTTGTGGTATTTCACAGCGGAACCGCTTTTGACGACAATGGAGAAGTCGTTACAAATGGAGGGCGCGTATTAGGTGTTACTTCACTTGGGGCTACTTCAGAAGAGGCAGCGAAAAAAGTGTATAAAAATATAGAGAAGATACATTTTGACGGAATGCAATATAGAAAGGACATTGGCGTTAAATACAATGCTCAATAATCAATCATAAATTTGGAGGTAAGTATGACTGCTGTAAAGAGAATTTTTGTAGAGAAAAAACCTGGTTTCGATTTGGAATCGAAGGGGCTTTTATCTGATATAAAAGAGAGTTTACACATTGACAATATAAGGTCTATTAGGGTTTTAAATAGATACGACGTCGAGGGTATAGATGACGAAACACTAAAGAATGCGGCAAAGGGAATTTTTTCTGAGCCAAATATGGATGATGTTTATTATTCGAAAGTTGATATAAAAGATGGAGAGAGGGTATTTGCCAAGGAGTTTTTGCCTGGTCAATACGATCAAAGGGCAGACTGGGCAGAAATAAGCATTCAGTTGTTAAATGACGGAAAAAAACCTATAGTTAACTCTGCCAAACTATATATAATTGACGGGGATATAACAGATGATGATTTTTCTAGGATAAAGTCATACTGCATAAACGCAGTTGACTCTAGGGAGGCAAAACTTGAAATTCCAGAGACTATAAATGTCGTATACGACATACCTACAGAGGTAGAAACATTGGATGGATTTATAGATCTAGATGAAAAGGGATTAGGGGAGTTTCTTAAAAAGCAATCTCTAGCTATGACCTTTGACGATTTACTACATATACAAAAGCACTTTAAAAATGACGAGAAGAGAAATCCAACTATAACTGAGATAAAGGTGCTAGATACATATTGGTCAGACCACTGTAGACATACAACATTTATGACAGAGTTAAGTGATGTTAGATTTGAAGATGGAAAGTACAACAAAGTTATAGAGGAAACTTATAAGTCTTACTTAGCTGATAGGGAGAAAGTTTACGTTGATAGACACAAAGATATATCACTAATGGATATAGGTACACTAGCGACTAAAAAACTAAAAAAAGATGGTGTCGTTACTGATTTGGATGAGTCAGAGGAAATCAACGCTTGCTCAATTAATATCGACGTTGATATAGATGGGGCGAAAAAAGATTATCTGCTAATGTTTAAAAATGAGACACACAACCACCCTACAGAAATAGAACCTTTTGGTGGTGCCGCTACTTGTCTAGGTGGAGCTATCAGGGACCCATTATCAGGAAGGAGCTATGTATATCAAGCTATGAGGGTGACTGGAGCGGCAGATCCCCTAACTACAATCGAGGATACACTTCCAGGAAAGTTGATGCAGAAGAAGATAACTACAGAGGCTGCCAGAGGTTATAGTTCTTATGGAAATCAAATAGGACTCGCGACTGGACAGGTTAGTGAGGTTTACGATGAGGATTTCGTAGCTAAGAGAATGGAAATAGGAGCTGTAATAGCTGCTGCACCTAAAGAAAATGTAATAAGAAAAAGACCTGAAAAAGGCGATGTAATAATCCTACTAGGAGGTAAAACGGGTAGAGACGGAATAGGCGGGGCTACAGGTTCTTCTAAGGAACACTCAGAAGATTCTATAGAAACTGCAAGTGCAGAAGTTCAAAAAGGAGACGCTCCAAACGAGAGAAAAATTCAAAGGTTTTTCAGAAAAGCTGAAGTTGCACAGATGATAAAAAGGTGTAATGACTTCGGTGCGGGAGGAGTTTGTGTTGCCATAGGCGAGATAGCTGATTCACTTGATATAAATCTGGATCTAGTGCCTAAAAAATACGATGGTTTAGACGGTACAGAGCTTGCCATATCAGAATCTCAAGAGAGGATGGCCGTTGCTATAGATCCTTCGCTTAAAGATGAGTTTATAAAGTTAGCTCACGAAGAAAACCTAGAAGCTACTCATGTTGCTACAGTTACCGACACTGGAAGAATGAGAATGAGTTGGAACGGAAAGTACATAGTAGATTTGAGTAGAGCTTTTGTAGATACTAACGGTGTTAAACAAAAAAATGATGTAAAGGTTAAAAAGGTTGATGAATCTAAGGTGTTTGAGACTTTGGATAGACATTTTACCGGAAATATCAAAGATACATATATGAATGTAATGGCGGATTTAAATGTTTGCTCTCAAAAAGGTCTTGTAGAGATGTTTGACAACTCTATAGGTGCATCTACTGTAATAATGCCTTTTGGAGGTAAATTAAAGAGAACTCCTTCAAACGGTATGGTGGCTAAGATACCTACAGAACGTGGAGAATCAAATACAGCCTCAATTATGACTTGGGGATATAATCCTAAAGTTGGAAAATGGAGTCAATACCATGGAGCGCTTTATGCGGTGGTAGAGAGTATGGCAAAGATGGTAGCTCTCGGTGCTGATTACAAAAAAACAAGGCTTACTTTCCAAGAGTACTTTGAAAAACTAGGCGATGATCCTAATAGATGGGGTAAACCTCTAAGTGCACTTCTTGGAGCTTATAGGGCTCAAATGGAATTTAAAACTCCAGCAATTGGAGGAAAGGACTCAATGAGTGGTACTTTCAAAGATATTGATGTACCTCCAACTCTAGTGTCATTTGCCGTAAATACTATTCCGGCTAAAAAGGCCATTTCTCAAGATATCAAAAAAGAAGGTTCAAAACTTGCGATCATCTATGCTAAAAAAGACGAACAGTTGATACCAGACTTTGATGTATTGAGGAATAACTTTGAGAAAATATATAAATTAAATAAAGATGACAAGATACTTTCAGCATATGCCCTAGGCTTTGGTGGAGTAGGAGAGGCAGTTGCCAAGATGGCATTTGGTTCAAATATCGGATTTAAATTCAGCGATAGAGCCGTTGAATATTATACAGAAGATAAGCTATTCTCACCAGAATACGGGGAGATAATAGTAGAGGTTGAAGATGAAGGCGTACTTGAAGGATTAGAATTTGAGGTTTTAGGAGGAACTATAAAAGAGTCTAAGATTGTTTTTGGAAATGAATCCATAGATCTTGAAGAACTATACGCGTCATACTCTAAGACATTAGAGCCTGTTTTCCCTACAAAAGCTAAGGTAGAAATAGATAAACCTATAGAAACTATCAGCTATAAGGGAGATGTTGTCAGAGGTTCTTCAATTAAGATAGCTAAACCTAAGATATTTATTCCTGCCTTCCCTGGAACAAACTGTGAGTACGATTCAGCTAAGGCTTTTGAAAATGCTGGAGGAGAGCCAAATATCCAGGTATTTAGAAATATGACTTACAAGGATATAGAAGACAGTGTTGACATGATGGTAGAGAATATCAAAAAATCTCAGATAATCATGCTTCCTGGAGGTTTTAGTGCAGGTGACGAACCAGATGGATCAGCTAAGTTTATAGCTACAGTATTTAGAAACGAAAAGATAATGGATGCTGTTAGAGAGTTCTTAGATAAAAATGATGGGTTGATGCTCGGAATATGTAATGGATTCCAAGCTTTGATAAAACTAGGACTAGTACCATATGGAGAGATAATGACTCCTGATGAAAGCATGCCAACACTTGCTTTTAATAATATAGGAAGGCATATAGCTACTGTTGCGGATACTAGGATAGCTTCAAATAAGAGTCCATGGCTTGCAAATACTGAAGTTGGAGATGTATTTGCGATACCTGTTTCTCACGGAGAAGGTAGATTTGTTGCCAGCGATGAAGTTATGAAAAAACTTATTGAAAATGGACAGGTAGCAACTCAATACGTAGATAAAAATCTAGAGGCTACTTATGATATCAACTACAATCCAAATGGTTCATTCTATGCGGTAGAGGGAATCACAAGCGAAGATGGTAAGATATTTGGTAAGATGGGTCACTCTGAGAGACTTGGAAGAGATGTTATGAAAAATATCTACGGAGAAAAAGATCAAAAGCTATTTATTTCAGGAGTAGAGTACTTCGGATAGAATTGATATAGATAGAAGCAAATAAAGCAAGTAAAAATGAAGGTTATTGCACGTTGCCATGCATAACCTTCATTTTTTTATAAGGAACTATCCTTACTG
>JASBZE010000050.1 GCA_029983575.1 Peptostreptococcaceae bacterium | reverse complement strand
TTAAATACGACAAATAAGTAGGAGGAAATTATGATAAAGAAATACTATGACAAAGATTGTAATAAGGATGTTCTGCAGGGAAAGAAGGTTGCAGTAATAGGGTTTGGATCTCAAGGTCACGCTCATGCTCTAAATTTAAAAGATAGTGGAGTTGACGTGGTTGTAGGGCTAAAAGAAGGCTCAAGGTCTATTGAAAAGGCAAAGGGAGCTGGACTCGAAGTTATGACAGTTGCAGAGGCTAGTAAGGCGGCGGATATTGTTATGATGTTAGTTCCAGACGAGATATCCGCTGATATATACAATAGAGAGGTAAAAGACAACTTAAGCGATGGAAATACCCTGATGTATGCTCACGGATTTAATAT
The DNA here is from genome assembly GCA_029983575.1 of Peptostreptococcaceae bacterium. Classification (GTDB taxonomy): domain Bacteria; phylum Bacillota; class Clostridia; order Peptostreptococcales; family Peptostreptococcaceae; genus JASBZE01. The sequence continues at coordinate 12,416 of JASBZE010000050.1, read as the reverse complement.
ACATTATAATCTCGTAAGACCATCTGAGGATATAAATGTGATTATGGTAGCGCCTAAGGGACCGGGTCACACTGTTAGAAGTCAATTTGAGGCTGGGTTTGGAGTTCCTTCTCTTATAGCGGTTCATCAGGATGCCACTGGAGATGCAAAAGACATAGCTTTAGCTTATGCTTCTTCAATTGGCGCTGGAAGGGCGGGAATTTTAGAAACCACCTTTAAAGAAGAAACTGAAACGGATTTATTTGGTGAACAGGCAGTGCTTTGTGGAGGGGTTACACAGCTGATGAAGGTAGGATTTGAAACTTTAGTAGAAGCTGGCTATGAACCTGAAATGGCATATTTTGAATGTATCCACGAGATGAAGCTCATCATAGATATGATAATAGAGGGTGGATTTAAAAATATGAGAAACTCCATATCAAATACTGCTGAATACGGAGATTACGCTAAGGGAAAGAAAATAATCACAAGCGATGTAAAGGATAATATGAAAAAGGTCCTTGAAGATATACAAACAGGAAAATTTGCTTCAGAATTTATGACTGAGTTTAGTTCGGGAAGGAAGATAGAATTCTTGACTACGAGAAATAGAGAGGGAGAGCACCAGCTTGAAGAGGTCGGTGCAGAACTTAGAAGCATGATGAATTGGGAAAAATAAGATAGGTATAAAATAAAGATAAGCATACTAAGTTTGAGAAAATATAGAAATAGACTAATTAAGTATAAAAATAAGAAAATATTTATATTGAACATAAAATAGATAGAGGTATATATGAAACTAAAAAGCGATAATGTTATAAGGGGAGCAAAGAGAGCACCAAACAGAAGTTTATTTTATGCATTGGGCTACAGTGAAAGGCAACTTGAAAAACCTCTAGTTGGAGTTGTGAGTGCCTATAGTGAGATTGTACCGGGGCATATGAATCTCGATAAGATAAGTGCCTGCGTTAAAGAAGGAGTGCTGATGAATGGGGGCACGCCAATCCTAATACCGTCAATAGGCGTATGTGATGGTATAGCTATGGGTCATGAGGGGATGAAATATTCGCTTCCATCAAGGGAACTTATAGCAGACAGCGTAGAATCTATGGCGATGGCTCATGGACTAGATGCCCTAGTGCTCGTACCTAACTGCGATAAAATAGTGCCAGGAATGATAATGGGTGCTTTGAGATTAAACCTTCCTACAATATTGGTGAGTGGTGGTCCAATGCTTGCAGGGAAGATGGGAGATGAAGAAATATCACTGTCATCACTTTTTGAAGCTGTAGGTAGTTTCAAGGCAGGCATGATTACAGAAGATGAGCTTACACAAACCGAAAAGTCAGGGTGTCCGAGCTGTGGTAGCTGTGCGGGTATGTACACTGCCAATTCGATGAATTGCCTAGCAGAGGCGATTGGACTAGCACTACCGGGAAATGGGACTCTGCCAGCTGTTTTTTCTCAGAGAAATGCACTTGCTAGAGATGCGGGATATCAAGTTATGGAGCTGCTAAGAAATGACGTAAAAATCAAGGATATAATAAATCCTGAGAGTGTTCATAACGCAATAGTTACAGATATGGCACTCGGATGTTCAACTAACACAGTACTTCATCTTCTTGCCATAGCTACAGAGGCGGATATAAAAGTAGATTTAAACTTATTTAATAAAATATCAGAATCTACCCCAAATATCTGTCACCTAGCTCCGGCTGGCCCCACTCATATAGAAGACTTATACTTTGCTGGGGGAATAGGCGCAGTTCAAAAAGAACTGGCGAAAAAAAGCCTGCTTGACCTAGAAGTACCGACAGTTACAGGTAAAAGCTTGGGCGATAATATAAAAAACTCCTTTAATAAAAATGAAAATGTAATTAGAAGTATTGATAACCCATATTCAGAAGTTGGTGGATTGGCGATGTTATTCGGGAATATAGCAAAAAATGGCTGTGTAGTAAAAAGAAGTGCCGTTAAAGATGTAATGTTAGTTCACTCAGGTCCGGCGAGGGTTTTTGACAGTGAAGAAGATGCCATAGAGGCGATTTACTCGGGGCAAATAAAGAAAAAAGACGTCGTCGTAATTAGATATGAAGGACCTAAGGGTGGTCCTGGAATGAGAGAAATGTTAAATCCAACTTCCGCCTTAGCTGGTATGAAACTAGATGAAGATGTTGCGTTAATTACAGACGGTAGATTTTCTGGAGCTTCACGTGGGGCGTCGATAGGACACGTATCTCCTGAGGCAGCACAAGGTGGTGCAATAGGGGTTATTAAAGAGGGAGATATAATCGAAATTGACATACCTAATTATAGGATTAATTTAAAGATTAGCGATGAAGAACTAAAAAATAGGTTAGATAATTTTACTCCGAAAGAAAATAGAGATGTAAAGGGGTGGCTTTCTAGATATAGAAAGTTAGTGAGTACTTCGGATCTGGGAGCAGTACTAAAATAAATATTTGATATATAGGGATAAACGCCCAAGATTATGTACTCGCTCACTAGGATGTGTGACGTTACGCTCCTACATAGTCTTGGGCGTTATTTATGTCATAAATAAATTTAATAAAGTGTAGGGCTTGTTAGAACCTAAAAACACCCCAAACAAATGCACTCGCTCACTGAATTATGTGATGTTACGCTCCTACAACCGTATTGACCATTTTTTATATTGATGAAAAATAATGAATGGTTTTGCTAACTAAGTAAACGGTCAAAACTATGCACTCGCTCACTGAATTGTGTAACGTTACGCTCCTGCATAGTTTAGACCGTTTTTTACGTGAATAACAAATTCTATAATAATTGATTTATTTCAATAACATAAAGATGGTTAATGATATGTGCATAAGCGTAACTCAGCTTGCCTGCAAGTGAGCGTTGCACATACATTAACCATTACGTGAACTAACGATAAAGTAATTATTAGTGTGTTAATTATCCGAAAAAAATGTCAAAGATATGTGAAGTGTAACTTAGCTTGCCTGCAAGTGAGCGTTACACATTCATTAACCATTACATGATCGCTCATAAAGAAATTAATAGAAGTTAATTATCGAAAATACTATATCATAAGGTGATTTAATTTATGAAGAGCTGTATATAGTAGTTTACCGGTTATATTTATGTAAATACATATTTATAACCGGTTTTTATATAGATTATTATTCTTAAGTTTTAACAAAAACTTGAACATTTTTTTAAATAAGTATTGATTATTATTGAGAAGTGTTATATTATAAAAATATATATTACCGACGCGGGTGTCGATAAAAGGGAGACTATTAAATGGTAAGGATAAGAATGAGTTCTGAGGAAAGGAAAGAACAAATAAAAAGATCAGCGATGAAAATAATTATAGAAAAAGGACTTAGAAATGTTGTAATGGAAGATATAATGCATGATACTGGATTATCCAGAGGTGGATTATATCATCATTATGGAAGTGTTAACGAGATTCTTTATGAAATTATGGATGATGGAAATAAGAGAAGAGCTAGGGCTATAGATATAACATTAAAAGAAAAAACAGATTTAAACTTTACTGAAACTCTAGCTAAAATAATAGTGGACAAAATGTTAACTGAAGACGAATTCATTTCAGTGTATGCTATGTTTTTACAAGAAATACCCTATGACAAGAATTTAGAGGAGTTATATAAGAGGTTAAAAAATGAGGTATTTGAAAATCTTATAGATTTATTTGGCGATAATGATATTGAAATTTTAAAGAATCACTATGAATTAATTGCAGATTTGATAAATACATTTATACTTTCATGTGAAGTATTAAAAACTAGAGAAAATTTTTTGCTAGAGAAAGAGATGTTAATAAAGATGATAGCTGAAGCATTAAGAAGTTAATATATAGAGCTTTTCACATATTTATTACACTTTAGGAAAACTATTTTTCTTTAAAATAAAAATATAAATAAAATGGAGGGAATATAATGAAACAGGATATGAAAGAACAACTTCTAACAAAAAGTCCGCTATCTTTAATGTTTCAACTATCAATTCCAGCTGTTATTGGAATGATAGTTATAGGGTTATATCCACTGATGGATGGAATTTTTGCGGGAAATATCATCGGACAAAGTGCAATGACTGCTTGTGCTGTTGCACTTCCACTTACATTTTTTAACAGTGGTACATCAACTTTACTTGGTGTGGGAAGTGCATCAATTTTATCAAGAGCCCTTGGGAAAGGAGATAGAGAGACTGTAGATAAGATTATGGGAAATTTAATTTATTTTGTCATTTTATTTTCCATAATAATTACAGTTGGAGGAATAATTTTAGCTCCACATTTTCTTGACTTAGTAGGTGCAAGTGGAGAGATTAAAGCACTCGGAGTTAGATATTTAAGAGTGTTATTCTTAGGATCTATTTTTGTAAACTTTACTCAGTCGGCAAACATGGTTATGCGTGGAGAAGGTCTTATGAAAAGGGCCATGGGAATTATGGCTATGGGAGCATTTATAAATATTGCCCTCGATCCAATTCTTATGAAGTCAATGGGTGAATATGGAATAGAAGGGGCTGCAATTGCAACCGTAACAGCTCAAGTCATCCAAGCTATTGTAACCTTATATTATTTCAAAAACAAAAGCGAAAATGTAAAGATAGGAAAAATTAGAAAATATAAAGAAGTTTATAAAGAGATGTTTGGTGTAGGAGTTTCTGCAATGATTATGCAAGTTTTCTTTATGATTCAACAGACACTTTTATTTAAACAAGCATTTCTATATGGAGGAGAAACATTTGGTACATTAATGGCGGCAACTCTTAGGATTTATGCATTTTCATTTATTCCGCTTTGGGGGATGAGCCAAGGGCTTCAACCGGTTGTTGGAACAAATTTCGGTGCTAAAAAATATGATAGGGTAAGGGATGCCATGAAAGTTTTTTGTATAGGTGGACTTGTACTAGCAGCGATATTTTGGATACCGGCACAAATATTTACAAGAGAGATTCTTTCAGGTTTTAATGTAAGCGAAGAAATAATATCTCAAGGGTTAAATAATTTTAGAATGTTTTACTCAGTATTTATTTTGTATGGAGTAATGGTTATGACGATAACATTTTTCCAAGCGATTGGTGATGGTAAAAAGGCCGGTAAAATTGTTATGTTAAGACAACTAATATTATTTGTTCCAGCTATGTTAATACTTCCTAAAATTTTTGGAAGTAGTGCTGTTTGGTGGGCAGAGCCGGCAGTTGATTTATTGATGATAATAGTTGGTATTGTAATGTGTGTTAATGAATTAAATAGTATTGACCATTTTTCGTATTGATTAAAAAAACAATCATGAATGGATTTGCTAGCGAAGTAAACGGTCTAAACTATGCACTCGCTCACTGAATTGTGTAACGTTACGCTCCTGCATAGTTTAGACCGTTATTTACGTTAATAACGAAAGCTACGATGATGATTTATGTAACGGTATTTAAATAGTCAATACTATGTGCTCGCTCACTGAATTGTGTAACGTTACGCTCCTGCATAGTTTAGACCGTTTTTTATGTTAATAATAAACTCTATATTAATTAGTTTATTCCAGTAACATAAAAATGGTTAATGATATGTGCATAAGCGTAACTCAGCTAGCCTGCAAGTGAGCGTTGCACATACATTAACCATCCAAGCTAGAATACCCAATTTCCATTTCTGAAAAGTTCTACAACCTCACCATCTTCCTTCACTCCGACGATATCTAGGTCTGCTGAACCAATCATAAAATCCTCATGAACAATGCTGTCATTAATTCCATATTCATCTAGTTTTTCATCTGGTATCTCGTCACCGCCGACGATACAGCTCTTATATGCTGCTCCGATTGCTAGGTGGCAAGAGGCATTTTCATCATATAGTGTGTTGTAAAATACAGTATTTTTGTTTGATATAGGTGAGTCGTGAGGTACTAGAGCTAATTCTCCAAGGTAATGAGATCCCTCATCTGTGGATATTAGTTTTTCTAAGGTATCATAACCAACCTCAGCACTAAAATCAACTATTTTTCCTTTTTCAAAGACTATTTCGAAGTCATTTATAGTATTTCCGCCAAAAACAAGTGGTTTTGTACTTCTGACCCTTCCATTTACACCAAATTTATGAGGCATTCCATAGATTTCTTCTGTTGGAATATTAGGGTTAAATAAGTTTCCCTTTTTATCTGTCGCAGATCCGCTCGCCCATTTGTGATTTTTTGGGAGTTCTATCTCAAGATCTGCTGTCTTAGACTTATACCTTATGTATTTGAATTTGCTCTCGTTTAAAAAATCCATTTTTTCTTTCAAATAAGCATTGTGTTTTTCCCACTCAGCTATTGGATCGTCAGTTATTCTAGAGCAGTCAAATATATATTCCCAGAGTTTATCTACTGCATCAACCGTATCTAAATCAGGAAATACTTTTTTAGCCCATGCTTCAGTTGGGACGGAGATGACATTCCACTTGATTTCATCGGTCATCATCATTGATCTCCATTCCTTTAGGGCAGGACCTGCTGCCTTTTGAGCTCTTTGTACCTTATCTGGGTCGACGTCTTTAAGTAAATCGGGATTTTCTGCGTAAACCGACAGAAAAGCTCCCCCGCCTTTTGCGATGTCAGTAAATTTCTCTGCCGTCCACTTAGAGTAGGTATCAAATACTTCATCTGGCGCCATCATGTACTTTAAGAGCTCTACTTCCTCATCCTTCCATTCAACGTACACGTTTTTCGCTCCGACTTTATAAGCGTGTTTTACAGCGAGTCTTACAAAGTCCTTGCATTCTATAGGTGTACGAATTACTAGATCCTCGCCTGGCTTTACGTTGACTCCGACTTTAATAGCCAACTCAGCGTATTTATCTAATTTTTCTTTAAAATTATCTATCATATAAACCTCCTGTGTAGTTTTATTTTGTAAATCCATTATATCATAAATCTAAATTAACCGTATTTTTGCAAGACTGATAATATTTCTTGTATACTAGTATTAAATTTAACAAGGCCAACAGAGCTAAATTAACGAAAAACTATTTATTATTATGCAAAAGTACGGTATAATTTTAATTATTATGAGAATTGGAAAGAAGGGGGATATATATGAATAAAAAATTCAATAAAGTCCTTGTCGCTAATAGAGGAGAAATTGCGATTAGGATTTTTAGGGCATGTTCTGAGCTTGGTATTAAGAGCGTCGGTATATATAGTGAAGAGGATAAATACTCTTTATTTAGAACTAAAGCCGATGAATCTTATCTAATAGGCGAAGGGCTTGGTCCAATTGATGCATATCTTGATATCGAAGGGATTATTTCCCTAGCAAAGAGAAAGAAAGTTGACGCCATACATCCAGGTTATGGATTTTTGGCAGAAAACGCTGAATTTGCAAGAAGATGTGAGGAAAGTGGCATAACTTTTATAGGTCCTGATTCATCTATAATGGATATGATGGGCGATAAGATAAATTCAAAGAAGATTGCGCACGAGGTTGGCGTAAGTACGATCCCAGGTGTAGAAAAGGCCATAAAATCATTTAAAGAAGCTAAAAAAATAGCTAAGGAGATTGGCTATCCAGTCATGGTAAAGGCTTCAAACGGTGGTGGCGGTCGTGGAATGAGGATTGTAAGACATGAAGACGACCTAGAAACAAACTTTGAAAATGCTAGAAGCGAATCTAGAAAGGCATTTGGAGAGGATATGATTTTCATAGAAAAATATATCGAAAATCCAAAGCATATAGAGGTTCAGGTTCTAGGAGATAACTATGGAAATATAGTTCATTTATTCGAAAGGGACTGTTCTGTTCAGAGAAGACATCAAAAGATAATTGAATATGCTCCAGCATTTAGTTTGCCTGATGATGTTAGAGAGAAAATTTGTGAAGACGCTGTTAAAATAGCTAAACACGTTAAGTATTCGAATGCAGGTACTTTGGAGTTTTTGGTAGATGCCAGCGGAGAATACTACTTTATTGAAATGAACACTAGGGTTCAGGTTGAGCATACAGTAACAGAGATGGTAACTGGTATAGATATAGTTCAATCTCAAATTTTGATAGCTGAGGGTTACAAACTTTCAGATCCTGAAATAAATATTAAGTCACAAGATGATATAGAACTTAGGGGTTATTCAATCCAATGTAGGATAACTACCGAGGACCCTAAGAAAAACTTTATGCCTGATACAGGAAAGATCCAAGTTTATAGGACTGGTTCTGGGTTTGGTATCAGACTTGACGGTGGTAATGGATTCACAGGCGCTAATATAAGCCCTTACTACGATTCTCTACTAGTTAAGACAATTTCATGGGATAGAACTTTTAAAGGAGCTATTCATAAGACTATAAGATCTATAAAAGAGATAAGGATAAGAGGGGTTAAGACTAATATAGGATTCTTGATAAATGTCTTAAATGACGATAGATTCCAAGACGGTAAGACCACTACTAAATTTATAGATGAAAATCCTGAGCTTTTCGATATTAAAGAAGGAAAAGACAGGGGTACAAAACTTCTACAATTTATTGGAAATACAATAGTAAACGAAAATGGATGTAAGGTTAAGCCTTCATTTGATGCTATATACGAGCCAAGGAAAAAAGACGTAGAAAAGGTAGAAGGAAGTAGGGAAAAACTACTTAGACTAGGAAAATCTGCATATATCGAAGAAATAAAGAATACTAAAAAATTATTATTGACTGATACGACTATGAGGGACGCTCACCAGAGTTTGATAGCTACAAGGCTTAGAACTAAGGATATGGCGAAGGTTGCAGACTTAACTGAGCACTACCAAAAAGATCTATTCTCACTAGAAATGTGGGGAGGAGCTACTTTTGACGTCGCTTATAGATTCTTAAAGGAATCTCCATGGAATAGACTCGCTAAACTTAGAAAGATGATACCTAGCATTAACTTCCAGATGCTAACTAGGGCATCAAATGCCGTTGGATACAAAAATTATCCAGATAATGTAATAATCGAGTTTATCAAAGAGTCTGCCAACTACGGAATCGACGTATTTAGGATATTCGACTCTCTAAACTGGGTTGAAAACATGAAAAAGACAATAGAGACTACTCTTGAAACTGGTGCCATTGCAGAGGCGGCGATGTGTTACACAGGAGACGTTCTAGATCCAGATAAAACTAAGTACACTATTGAGTACTATGTAAATATGGCTAGAGAACTTGAATCACTTGGTGCGGACATCATTGCCATCAAGGATATGGCAGGTCTTTTAAAACCATATGCTGCATATAATCTAATATCAGCACTAAAGGAAAATGTAAAGACTCCTATTCACCTACACACACATGACACTAGTGGAAATGGGGTTGCTACTTGCCTAATGGCAGCTCAAGCCGGATGTGATATCGTAGACGGAGCACTTGAATCATTTGCTGGAATAACTTCTCAGCCTTCAATTAACTCAATTATCGAGGGAATGAAGTTTACTGACAGAGATCCTAAGATAGATATGTTCGGATACAACGAATTAGCTAAGTACTACAGAGATCTGCGCAAGGTATACCACAAGTTTGAATCAGATCTACACAATTCATGTGCAGAGATTTACGACCTTGAAATTCCGGGTGGACAGTATACTAACTTAAAACCACAGGCCGATAGTCTGGGTCTAGTAAACAGGTTCGAGGAAGTCAAGGAAATGTACAAGGTTGCAAACAGGGTAGTTGGAGATATTATCAAGGTTACACCTTCTTCTAAGGTAGTTGGTGACTTGGCGATATTTATGACTAAAAACAACCTAAACGAAGACAATATATATGAAGAAGGAAAGAATTTATCATTCCCAGATTCTGTTGTCGACTACTGCAAGGGAATGATTGGTCAGCCAACAGGTGGAATCCCTTCTAAGCTTAAAGAAGTAGTATTAAAAGGGGAAGAGTCAATTACTGAAAGACCAGGGGCACTTCTACCTGATGAGGACTTCGATGCAATCAAAGCTCACTTAAAAGAAAAGTTCAACCTTAACGCTAATATGAGGCAGGCAGTTTCATATGCTCTTTATCCAAAGGTATATGAAGAATACATTACTCACTACCATGGTTATGACGATGTATCTAAGCTTGATAGCGACGTATTTTTCTACGGATTGAACGAGGGAGAAGAGTGTGAGGTAGAGATTGAAGAAGGTAAGGTTCTTACAATCAAACTAGTTGACATCGGCGAACCTAAAGAAAATGGAATGAGGACTTTATCATTCGAACTAAACGGGATGATAAGGGATATCGAGATGACAGACAACAGCTACATGGGTAGCGTAAAACAAATAGAAAAAGCGGATATGAACGATCCTAACCAGATAGGAGCGGGTATCCCAGGTAAAGTATATAAGATACTTGTAAAAGAAGGTGACGAGGTAGAAGTTAACCAGCCGCTAATAGTTGTTGAAGCTATGAAGATGGAAACTAATATAGTTGCTAAGGCACCGGGAATAATCAAGTCTATCAAGGTCTCTGAAGGAGAGATGGTTGTAGATAGACAGCTTCTACTGACTATGGAATCAAAAGAGGAAGAGTAGGTAGATATGATACAAAATTTGAGAAGAAAAACGCTGAAAGGACAGCTTAAAAAAGAGTTAAATAAAGGAAACGTAAATTCATTAAAATCAAAGATGAAAAATGTGATTTCGCTATCTATAGCTCTATCGGCGATAGTATTCTCATCAGTTGGGGCTCCGCTTAATGTGGGGTCCTATGCTGATGCAAAAATAAATTACAAGAAAATAATTGGATCTAATAGGTATAAGACTGCTGTTGAGTTTTCTAAATACGCCTATCCAAATGGAGCTTCAGAAGCTATAGTAGTTGGCGGGTTTAGTACTGCGGACGCCTTATCCGTAGCTCCACTATCCAAGGTAAAGTCTTGCCCAGTTTTGCTTACACCTTCAAATGGATTAAACAAGGATACTCAGTCAGAGCTTAAGAGGCTTGGAGTAAAACAAGTTACTATTGTAGGTGGGAAGAGTAGTGTAGGTATAGATGTTGGAACGCAGTTGGAATCTTCAGGATATAAGGTTAGAAGAATTAGCGGAAAGAATAAAAGTGCAACATCTCTTGAAGTTGCTAGAGAGCTAAAGACAATTACCAAAGCGGATAAGTTTAAGGGAGTGTTTTTAGTAGATGGAGATGGTGGCGTAGCAGATGCAGCTTGTGCAGGGGCAGCCGCAGCAAAGTTCGACTCACCTATGATTTTTATGGGCAGGGATAAATATCTGTTTAAAGACGAGATAAATTACCTAGGTTTCGAAAAGGCGTATATGATTGGTGGAGCCTCTGCTAAACATACAAATATGTTTAAACCTTCAGAAGCAATTGCCGGAAAAAATAGAAAAGACACATCGCTTAAAATAGCAGAGAAGTTTTTTGGAAATAACATCAATCAGGCATTTTTAGCTAAAAGTGGAATAAACTCAATGAGTGAGCTAATTGATGCAGTGACTGTCGGAGGATATGCTGGAAAGATTTCATCTCCTGTCGTATATGTTGATGCCAAAGACAAATCTATAGATGCTAGAAAAGACTACATTCGTAAGTCAGTAAAAAATACAGTCGTTCAAGTTGGCGGTGGCAACGAAGAAACTATAAACGCCATATTAAATCCAGCTTCAGTAGATGTAGATGACCAAAATAATGGAAATGGTAATTCTGATTCCACAAATGCAGAATCATCTTCTAATGATGCATCTAGTACCAATGCAAGTAACAATAACCCATATGTGGTCGACCCTTCTTTGGTAATGGACAATGGAATAGCTAGGGGTTATATAATTTTGGGAGCCCCTCACCACAATCAATACGACGCCGGAGCGCCGATGGGATGTGAAGCGGCTTCACTTCTACAAGGACTTCACTATAAGGGATATGCAAAAGACAAGACCTTATATCAATTTTTAAGAGAGATGCCTATAGCAAAGGACAATAATCCAAATCACGGGTTTGCGGCAACACCATTTAGAGTTGTAAGAGGTGTTTATCAGAGTATATTCCCGGCTCCTATGGCAAAATGGGGTCAAAAATACGGAAATGTAGTAGATATATCAGGGGCTAGAATGAACGACATAAAACGAGAGATAACAAAAGGAAATCCTGTCGTTTTCTTTGGTACTGGAAATTTTAGAAATCCGATATACAGAAATTATTTCTGGGGTAAAAATGCAGTTGACAATGCCCATGTAATGCTAGTCGACGGATATGACGAAAATAGAATGCATATAGTTGACCCAGCTGACAACAGAAGCTCATATTGGATAGACAATGCTACATTTAAGAGGGTTTACGATTTAAAAAGGTATGCTGTCGTAATTAGATAACTCATTATTAATAGATTATTTATGACTTAAAGGTTAATGAATATGCACCGCTGACTTGCAGGCAAGCTGAGTTACGCTAATGCACATATCATTAACCTTTTTGGTAAA
>JASBZE010000049.1 GCA_029983575.1 Peptostreptococcaceae bacterium | reverse complement strand
ATTAGAAAAGCTAAACTCGATTAAATTTTGAGTTTAGCTTTTTGTATTTTGATTGATAAATTTGTTGTACTAACTTGATTGATAAAATCGACGTATAAAAAACTCCGCTTTCTTTTGAAATTTTTTATCTAAGTCTCTATATTTTTTGTTTTTAATGAGTCAAGACTTTTGGCAGAATTGTAATCACTATTATAAAGATCACAAATATGATAACTGCAATCTTATTTCCAAAATTTATAGTAGTTCCAAATCCAGCTCTCTTAGGTACGAATATAGAAGGGTCGTTTGGGTTGAAGTAGATAGTACCACCGAGTTTCCATAGGGAGTTATCTTCCTCAGAGTAAGATGTGCTTGACTTATTTAGTTTATCTCCTGTACTTCCAACTTTAAGTCCTAAAAAAATGCAAATTACGATTAGAAGTCCGACGAATACAGCAGTAAAAATATTAAATCTCATAATGTTTAAATCCAGTTTCCCAATCATCATCTTGCTAAGTATTACCATGTAGATTGATGATAGAGTAGCTAAGATACCGAAGAAATAGGTAATTAAATTTTGAGATCTTTTAAGATTTTTTATTGATGTTTTAGAATTCTTTAGAGCTACCTTTTGTTTTGATAAGACAAAGGTAAGGTTGCAGAAAAACATCAATACTAATGTCGCAAGCCCAATAATCTCTCCTATAATTACATTAATTCTGGTCTTACTCATAGTTGAAGTAATATTTCCTGCAAAGTCTATCTGCTTAGAAATTGTATTAGGTATTTCGAAATACGTCATCTCTGCGTGAAATATGGAAATAATCAAGATCACTACAGGAATTATATATATCCACCATGATTTTGAATTACTGCTCAACTTATCTTTAGAAAGTTCAGTGTCTACTATGATTCGGCTGTCCCTTACACGATACTCTGAGTTTTCTGAGATTATCATATGAACTTTTTTACTGTAAGATAAGTAATGTAGGAAGTTCACTATCAATATTGCGAATATATATACTATAAGCGCAATAGATTGTTTGAATTCCGTGTTGAGTTTTGTTAGTAGATAGGCAAAAGCTAGAGATATAATTACAAAACTTAAAAACAATCTCTTCTTAAAGTTTTTGTCTAATTTTTTAAATAGTTCAGTGGACTTGAAACTATCACTTACCGCAACTCCAAAAGCTATACCGTTTCTACTCATTTTGTTTACTAACATCATACCTATTGATTCGATTAATCCTGTTGATATTCCCATTATTAGGAAAAAAATATTTTGCTTCATGATTACACCTCCCTATTTTCCAATTCTTCATCAATTAGTTTGATTAGGTCATCCCTTGAATAACCTTTGAGGGAAGCCTCCCTCAGGTTCTCTTTAAATCCTCGCTCTATACCTCTCAGGACTAACTCATTGTCCTCGCAAATCGAAAAATCTGAGGAAATTGTAGTTTTTGATCTTTCGTCAATATTAATATAACCTCTGTATTGTAACTCTTGGTAAGACTTTCTAATTGTGTGATAATTCACTCCCAAGTCTTTGCCGAGTTGTCTAATAGACGGAAGTTCTTCATTCTTTTTAATTTCCCCTGTAAATATCGCCTTTATTATCTCATTTACGATTTGTTTATATATAGGAGTAGAGTCAGAGGGATCAAGATACATCAACATAGTAAACCCCTTTCTGTTATATATTATATATAACAACTTTGTTATATTAATTATATAACAATTATTGATATATATCAAGCATTTTTTTAAAAAAATGCTAAAGTTGGATGATTCAAAAGTGATAATGTCTTAAGTAAGAGCGGGGAAGAAGTGTCAAAGTTTTTATTCCAATAAAAAAACAACCATATAGATAGAGTGAGATTAATACTTATGAGTTTAATGCACGAGTATTATTCTAGAAACTCTATTAATATGGTTGATTAAAAAAATATAAGTTGGTAAACAATTTTTTTCCTAGTATTCAACGCTGGATTCGTCTATTTCGACTACGTATTTTTGTTGAGCTAGTTCTTTTTCCAATATAACGGCATTGTCCGGAGTAAGTGTTGTCAGTGGAAGTCTGAGGTCACCTACATCTTTTCCCATCATATTTAGGGCTGCCTTTATAGGTATTGGACTGATTTCTGTGTTTAGGGCATTTATCAAAGGTAGGTGTGTTAATTGCCTTTTTCTTGCCATATCTATTTTTCCTTCATCAATTAAATTTGCGATATCTACTACAGCTTCTGGATCGATATTTGCCAGTGTGGATACAACTCCACTAATTCCCATGGCTGATGCAGATACTATCATATCATCATTTCCTGTATAAATAGAAAAATCATAGACGTCATTTTCGTTGATATTTTTTCTTTGCTTGATTTCTACATTTCCATAATCGTCTATTATTAGCTCTTCATCGCCTAAAACTTCAGGTTTTTCAGCTATAAACTCCCTTACCAAAGAATTTAATCTATTAATATCCTTTGTGTAATCCAAAAATCCCTTGACCCTTTTAATCTTTGAAAGCTCTTTAAGAGTTTCAACATCTATGTCAATTCCAGTTCTCGCCTTGTCGTTATGGATTATTATAGGGGCCTTAACCGATGTTGCTATCATTTTGTAGTGATTTACAAGCCCCTTATTTGTACATTGATTTAGGTATGGCGTTATTACTAAAATTGCGTCAACGCCAAGTCTTCTAGCCTTAAAGCTTAGTTGTATAGTCTGTCTTGTGTCGTTTGATCCAGTGGCTGCAATAACGGGAACCCTTCTTTTTGCAACCTTTAATACATGAGATATTACCTCTAATCTCTCGTCGTCAGTTAGGGTAGGGAACTCGCCATTTATAGAGCCGCATATTATTGCTCCTATACCTTTTTCAATCTGAAAATTGACTAACTCAGTTAGCTTATCGAAATTAATTTCATTTGTGTCTGTAAATGGGGTGATTAGATCTACCGCCGTCTTCTCAAAAATCATATTTTCCTCCGTCTTATTTGACCACTCCCATTTCTAGAGCCTTAAGTCCGATTTGAACAGTGTTAAGTGCTGCTCCCTTTCTGATGTTGTCTGCTACAACCCAGAGGTTGACTCCATTATCTACGCTGAAGTCTCTTCTTATCCTACCTACAAATACCTCGTCCTTTCCATCAGCATAGATAGCTGTAGGATAGATATTCTCCTGTGGATTATCCATTACTTCAACCCCATCAGCTTTCTTTAGGACTTCAAATACATCCTTGATATCAAACTCTTTATCGAACTCTAGATTTATAGATTCGCTGTGGCCGTTTTTTACAGGGACTCTTACTGTGGTAGCAGTGACCCTGATTTTTTCATCTCCAAGAATTTTATGTGTCTCATTGACCATCTTCATCTCTTCTTTTGTATATCCATTTTCTAAAAAGCTGTCTATATGTGGTAGGCAGTTATATGATATTGGGTGTGGGTAGAAACCTGTTGGATTTCCCTTTACACCTTCTTCTAAATCTTCGACTCCCTTAACACCAGAACCAGAAACAGCTTGATATGTAGAGTATATTACCCTTTTTAAACCAAACTTATCATAAAGAGGCTTTAACACTACCATCGCCTGAATTGTAGAGCAGTTTGGATTTGCTATTATACCAACTTTTGCATCCCTAATATCATCTGGATTTACTTCCGGAACAACTAGAGGAACATCCTTATCCATCCTCCAGTAACTTGAGTTGTCAATCACTAGAGCACCAGCTTTTGCAGCAAGTGGTGCGTAAATCCTACTTATTTCTCCTCCTGCAGAGAATAGCGCCATGTCGAGGTCTTTTCCCTCAAAAGAGTCTTCTTTAAGTTCCTCTACCTCATATTCCTTACCTTTGAAAAGAATCTTCTTACCAGCAGATCTCTCAGAAGAAAATGGATAGAAGTTTTCTATAGGAAAGTCCTTTTCTTCAAGTATCTTAATAAATTCAGATCCTACCATTCCAGTTGCTCCAACAAGAGCTAAATTAACTTTTTTCATTATATCTCCCCCTTAATAAAAATAAAATTTCCAAATTGAAATTTAAATTGTAGTTTCAATATAGAAAATTGATGTTATTAAAGATAATTGTATCACTTTTTATAATTAAAAATCAAGGTAATACGAGAAAGTGATTATTGGGATTTATATTTTTTGAATGTTAGTGGATTATTTTATGTAAAATATCAGTAAACTTATGACTTATTTTAAGAAGACAATCATCTACTGACAGGCATCAATTTTAAAATTAATTTTAAAAAATTGATACTTGTGGTATACTACTAAAGGAAGAATACACAAAAATGCATTTGATGATCATATAGGTGTTTTGTCATAATGCGAAAGAAAATGTGTTACGAAGCGTTATTTTAGAAGGAGAAAGATATGGATAGTTTAAAAGAACTTTACAAGATAGGTAATGGGCCATCGAGTTCTCACACAATGGGACCACAGAGGGCGGCGGATAGGTATAAGTCTGAAAACCCAGATGCAAAGAGCTACAGAGTTACCCTATACGGTTCATTAGCGGCGACTGGAAAAGGACATTTAACCGACTATATTATAGAAAAGACATTGGCTCCAAAAGATGTTGAGATTGTTTGGAGAGCAGACATTATAAAAGATTACCATCCAAACGGAATGATGTTTGAGGCTATTGATGAAAACGGTGAAGCGAAAAATCCATGGACTGTATATTCTGTCGGCGGGGGTACTATAGCTGAAGAAGGACAGAGGGGTAATGCAGTAAAAGAAACTTACCCACATAAGACTTTTGCAGAGATTATAGAGTACTGTAAGAAAGAAAACATAAACCTATATCAGTATGTTATTAGATATGAGGAAATTGATATACTTGACTACCTTGAAACAATAAAGGACGCTATGGAAAATTCCGTTTTAGAGGGACTTTCTACAGAGGAGATAATTCCCGGTAAGCTACAACTCCATAGAAGGGCGATAAATTTCCTAAACAACTACAAGGATACAAATGATTTTTCTATGGATATTTACGCTTGTGCACTTGCAGCAGCAGAGCAAAATGCTTCTGGATATGTAATAGTGACAGCGCCTACTTGCGGATCAGCCGGTGTGTTACCTGGAATATTCTGTGCGCTTAAAGATCATTTCAAAATTACCGATCAACAAATTATAGAAGGTCTATGCGTTGCGGGAATGATAGGAAATGTTATAAAGACAAATGCATCTATCTCAGGTGCAGAGGTTGGATGTCAAGGCGAGGTAGGAGCGGCATGTTCTATGGCTGCAGGAGCTGTAGCCCACATCTTGGGAGGAACATTAGATCAGATAGAATACGCTGCTGAGATCGGTCTTGAACACCATCTTGGAATGACTTGTGACCCGGTTTATGGATACGTTCAAATTCCATGTATTGAAAGAAATGCAATGGCTGCAAAAAGAGCTTACGATGCAGCAAAATACTCTATGGCCACAGATGGTCAACATACTATAACATTTGATCAAGTTGTTGAGACTATGAGGGAAACAGGAGTAGACATGATGGAAAAATACAGAGAGACTGCTAAGGGCGGACTTGCTAAGTGGTTTTCTCACTAAGATATAGTTAGACTAGCTATTTACTATAGATTTAATGATATGATATTTATTAAAAAAATTAGGGCGGAGGAATCCGCCTTTTTTAATAAAAGACAACAGGAGGTTTTATGTACGGAAATTTTGCCGCAGTGTATGATTTTTTAATGAGGGACGTCGATTATAAAAAATGGGCAGAACACATAGAAAGTATAATGAAAAAAAAGAACTCAGAGGTTAAAAATATTCTCGAACTAGCTTGCGGAACGGGAAATTTAACTATTGAGTTTACAAAAAAAGGATATGATATAGCGGGAATAGATATATCTGTGGAGATGTTAGAAGAAGCCAGAAAAAAGGCGAAACGTGAAAAATTGGAACTAGTTCTTCTCAATCAAGATATGACTGAGTTAGATTTTGATCTATATGATTTGGACTGTGTAGTTTGCGGCTGCGATGGGTATAACTATGTTCTAGACGACGAAAAAATACTAAACTCATTCTCAACTGTATACGATATATTGAAACCTGGAGGAATATTTATCTTTGATATAAGTTCAGAATACAAATTGAGAGAAATCTTAGGCGACAATACTTTTACTGAAGTTAACGATGAAGTCAGCTATATATGGGAAAATTTTACGGAAGAAGATATTTGCCAAATGGATTTGACATTTTTTGTCAAGCAAAAAGAAGATGAGTTTGGGGAAAGTCTGTACAGGAGATTTGAAGAGACGCACGTACAGAGGGCTTATGAAATTTATGAGATTAAAGATTTGCTAGCTTCAGCAGGCTTTGATGATGTTGAGGCTTTCGGAGATTTCACTCTTGACTCTCCTGAGGGCGATTCTGAAAGGATATTTTTTGCCGCTAAAAAATAAATTTTAGAGCCCATACGAGCACTAAATATTAGAAAGGAAGGTAATATGAGCTATATACTTAGGGCAACTGCCGCCAATGGTCAGATAAGAGCTTTTTGTGCAGATACTACAGAAATGGTTGAAACTGCCAGAAAGTTACACAATACATCAAAGGTGGCGACTGCTGCACTTGGAAGAACTATGACTGCCACATCGATGATGGGAGTCATGATGAAAAATAGAGGAGATAGGATTACTGTAATTATACAAGGTGACGGACCAGCGGGTTCTATCGTGGTTACAGGAGATTATACGGGAAATGTAAAAGGATATATACAAAATCCCGATGTAGAAGTTGAAAACTATCCAAATGGAAAGTTAAACGTAGCTGGAGCTGTTGGTAATAAGGGAGTAATAAGGGTTATTAGAGATCTAGGACTCAAGGAACCATACAATGGTAATTACGAATTGGTGAGCGGAGAGATAGCTGAGGACTTCACTTATTATTTCGCAGTATCTGAGCAAACCCCATCTGCTGTTAGCCTAGGGGTATTAACTAGGGTTGACGAGGTAGAAAAGGCCGGCGGATTTATAATTCAGCTTATGCCTGATGCCGAAGAAGAAGTAATTTCTAAGTTAGAGGAGAATTTAAAAGGCGTGGATTCGATTACGAAGATGCTTAGCTCAGGTATGACTCCAGAAGATATACTAAACCTAGTTTTGAAAGATCTCGGTCTGAATATATTAGATAAGATAGAGGTCGGGTTTGTATGTGACTGTTCAAGAGATAAAATAGTAGAGACATTTCACACCCTCCCTAAAAAAGACATTAAGGAAATGCTCGAAGAAGACGGTAAAGCAGAGGTACATTGCCATTTCTGTAATACCAAGTATCTACTTACCCGAGATGAGTTAGAAGAGATTTTAAATAAATGATGCATAAGTATTAAAGCCACCATAAGAGGTGGCTTTTTTCTAAGATAATTTGTCTGGTTCGACATCGACGATTTCTTCGTCTTTTTTCTTTTCAATTACGGTTCCAATTCCCCATTTTTTCATAGGTACCTTAGTTCTACTTGGTCCAAGTTCTATTACGACATCGTCATCTCCAACTTTTGCAATAGTTGCTATCATACCAGCTAGGGTTACTACCTTATCCCCAACCTGAATATCGTCACGCATCTCGGCAAGCTTCTTTTCCTTTTGCTTTTGAGGTCTTATTATTAAAAAGTAGAAAGCGGCAAATACAGCTACCCACATCAGTATTCCGACCATAGCTTGTTTATTTTGTAGAAAACCTTGCATTTTTATCCTCCTTAATCAAATTAAAATTTCCAATAATACCATTATATAGTATTGATGTAAAAATATCAATAAAACTCTATCTTAACATCTTTGTTAAATTTCGTTTAAAAAAAATAGAACATATGTTATAATTATAAATGAGTAAATTTTCTAGGAGGTAAGGTTATGAAAAAGAAACACATCAAGACTTTATCAAAGGCAACTTTAAAGAAAAGCGCATCTCACGGCGGATGTGGCGAGTGTCAAACTTCATGCCAATCAGCTTGCAAAACTTCTTGTACCGTTGCTAATCAGGAATGTGAAAGATAACATACCTACAATCGAGCGGCCGTAATTGGCTGCTTTTTGTTTAAGGGGGTAAACTATGAAATTTAAAAAAATTTGTTTAAAAACAGTTGCTGCTATGGGACTAGCTTTGACGATGGCATTTTCTCAGCTGCCACTAAGTGAAGCCGTTAGCAGTATAGATTATATTAAGGGTAAGGATAGATACCTGACTGCTGGGCTAATCGCAGGCAGACAGAGCTATTCTACAGCAATATTAGTCAACTCATCAAACTCATTAGCTGATGGTTTGAGTGCAAGTGGGCTTGCTGGAGTTGTGAAAGCTCCTATTTTACTTACAAAGAGGGATTCTCTTCCAAGGGAAACTGAGCTTAGACTAGGAGCTACTAACAAGGTCTATATAATTGGGTCTACTGGGTCTGTCGGACAAAAAATTGAAGACGATTTAAAACGTGGTGGAATGAATGTAATTAGGATTGGCGGTAAGGATAGGTACGAAACCAGTAATAACGTTGCAAATGAGATATTGAGGGTAAAAGGTGCAATCGGAAAGGCATTTATTGCAAATGGTAAGATAGGTGAGGCCGATGCCATGAGTATATCTTCTGTAGCAGCTAGAGATGGTGAGCCAATTATCCTAGTAAGTCAAAACAATATAAGCTTTGACGGTAGGAGAATAGTTAGCGAGGCTAAAAAAGTTTATGCAATTGGAGGAAAGAGTGCGATTTCTGACGATTTGATGAATCAGACCTCAGCAGAGAGATTGGGAGGAAAGGATAGGTTCCAAACAAATGAGTTCATTATCAAGTATTTCTACTCAAATCCAAAGTCTCTGTTTATTACAGACGGATATAAACTAGTTGACGCACTTACTGGAGGTCCTCTGTCAGCTTACGAAGGAAGGCCAATAGTGCTTGTAAGCGATAGAAATCCAAACAAGAATATAGTTAAGGGCGCTACTAAGATCACAGCTATCGGAGGAGTTAGTGAAAGAGCGAAAAACAACGTGATAAAGGCATCAAATTAATATGAATTGTAATAAAGTTTATGTCAATTTGTCATAATATAAATTAAATATGATTTAAAAAATATTATTAAACTAGAAAGTAAGGATACAAAATGTCTTATGTTTGGTAAAGGAAAGAAAAAAAATAAGATAGGCTTTGGGTCGAAGAAAAAAAATCCCGGCCTAAACTATAAAAAAGTTAATAAAAAGTCATCCTATAGGAATTCTAGTTTCTCTAATGAGCGAGAAAAAAGCAAAGAAAATTATTTGAAAGAGAGGAGAATAAGGGAGGTTTCGAATAAGTACAAGATTCGTCCAAAGAGAAATAAACCCCTATTCTCTAGGTTTTCAATGATTGAACTGATTGAGTGGATGCTGTTATCAGTATCCACTTTCTTCATTTTCGAGGCTATTTCAAGGTTAAATCCATGGGGTGGGGTTGACTTCATAAGTGAAAATCCAAGCGCCGCAATTGTAAACATGCTTTTATTTGGTGTGTTTTTTTCTATTTCCTTTGTTTTAAAGCGAAAAGTGGCGTCGAAGTTTTTAATCTTTATATTGATGGTGGTATTTTCTATATCCAATGCGATAGTTCTATTTCACAGAGGTATGCCTATAGGTTTTTCTGATTTATTTAGTTTTAGAGAAGCCCTGAGTATAATGACTATTTTTGTCGACCAAAAAACTATAATAATGGTCTGTAGCGGCATAATAATCGCTCTGGGAATTTTTGTATTTCTCTTTGTGAAGTTCAAATCCCGCAAAAGGATAAAGGGTTGGCTAAATGTAATAATTGCACTTGGAGTTATCATAGGACTATCTATTTATGTACCGCAGGCTAAAAAAGACGGAGCACTTACTAGAATAGCGTGGAACACTGCGATGAGTTATGAAAAAAATGGGACTTTATTTTCATTTGTAGACTCTTATATAGGATATATAAGGATACCTCCTAAGGGATACAATCAAAAGAATATCGCCGAGATTAGGTCAGAGGTAGATCAAAAGGAAAAAAGCGATAAGAGGATAATCGCTGCCAAAAAAGACTACCCAAATATAATTTTTGTGCAGCTTGAGGGCTTTATGGATCCTACTAGGATTCATGGAGTAGAGTTTTCAAAAGATCCTATGCCTAATTTTAGGGAGTTGATGAAAAATTACACATCAGGATATGCCAACGTGCCTGTTACGGGTGGTGGTACTGCGAGAACGGAATACGAAGTGCTCTCCGGGGCAAACTTCGACTACCTAGTTGATGGAGAGATTCCATACCTTACGTTTTTGGCGAATAAAACATCACCAACTGTGGCGACAAACTACAGAAATTTAGGGCTGTACACCACTGGTGAGCATAA
This sequence comes from Peptostreptococcaceae bacterium, assembly GCA_029983575.1. Lineage (GTDB taxonomy): Bacteria > Bacillota > Clostridia > Peptostreptococcales > Peptostreptococcaceae > JASBZE01. The sequence continues at coordinate 2,568 of JASBZE010000049.1, read as the reverse complement.
TTTTGAAGGTTATTTTTACAATCGTGCTAAGGGATATAAAAATATGGGGTTTGAGAGGTTCGTTTCAAAGGAATACATGTACAATCTTGAGTACAACGAAATGGGCTGGCCAAAGGATATGATATTGGCTGATACAATACCTCAAGCCATAAAGAGGACCAAGGATAAAAGAGATTTCATAATGGCGGTTTCAGTTCAGGGTCACAGTAAATATCCGACAAACCCATTAGATAGGGAATATCCAATAAAGGTAACCGGAAATGTAGGACAGGCAAATATTAATCAGATAGAGTATTATACTGAACAGGTTAGAGAGATGGATCAATTTGTAGGGGAGTTGGTCGACGAGATAAGCAAGTTAAATGAAAAAACAATTATCGTCTTCTATGGAGATCATCAGCCCGCCCTCGATATAATTAAGAAGAGAAGGGATAAGATGGATGTATACTCTACGGTCTTTACGTGTTATTCCAACTTTAAAACGCCTAAGTACAATGTTCCTAAGGATATGCAGTCATACCAATTTTCACAGATGATAAATTACTTGGCGGGTATGAAATACTCACCGATGGAAAAGATTCATGCATATCTAAAAGATGACAAAGACTATCAAAAGAAGTTGGCATTGGTTCAGTACGATATACTTTTTGGAAAGAGATATTTCTTAAAACCAGGTGAAGGTCAGGGTCCAAACGACATTGAATTTGGTTTTGACAAGGTCAAGATCTCTAAGATTTATGCAGACATGCATAGAAGAAAGCTAGTTATAAAAGGAGATAACTTTACTGGTTCATCTCAGATAGAAGTCAATGGAAAAATGATAGACACAAAGCTTATAGATGAACACACTATAGAGACAAATTTGATAAATATAGATGATGAAAATGAAATAAGGGTGTGTCAAGTTTCCAGAGGGTACTCAATGACATCTACACCTATATATAAATTCGTAAAATAATTGCCAGATATTTTGCGGAAAATCTTTAATATTTGGAGGTATATATGGCGACTTTATTAGCAATCAGCGTTGTGTGCGGATTACTTTGTGGTTTTTGGGTTTGGTTATCGGGCTTTACTGCCCTAAGCGCATTTTTTGTAGGATGGATTGGTTTCGGTGGTTACACTGCCTTCTTTGCATCAGGAGAGTCAGGTATGAAGGGAGTTACTACTGCGATTCCAGCTGTTATAAGTGGATCTCTATGGGCTTTATTAGCTCTTTGGATACCGGAGAAATTTAATATATCTATTATGCCTATAATTATGTCGACAATCATAGGTTTTACAATGTGCTATCAGAGTAAGATCAGATTTTTTAGATTTATTCCGGGTGCATTCATTGGATCATTTACGACTTTTGGAGCGCTGAGTATGGGATTGGCTGTTCCAGGTGCAGATTATCCTAGAGTTTTGTGTTCTTTGATAGTTGGAGTATTTCTTGGGATAAGTAATCAAAAGATAGCAGAACTCATTAGTAAAAAAAGAGAAGCCTAAAATGATGGGTTAATTAAAGATAAAATTTTTAATGATAAGAAAACAGAAAATGTATTAAAAAAAAGAAGATATAATGAGAAAAATAAGAGAGAATGTGTAATGAGAGGAGTGATAAGTAAGTGAATAGAAACGAAGAATGCTGGTGTGGAAGCGGAAAGAAATATAAAAAATGCCATCTTCCAATAGAAGAGAAAATGGAACAGTACAGGCAAAAGGGATATATAGTGCCACCTAGATCGTTGTTGAAGGCACCTGAGATGATTGAGGGTATGAAAAAGAGTGCCGAAGTAAATACAAAGGTACTAGACTATGTTCAAGAACACATACGCCCAGGCATATCTACTCAGATGATTGACGAGTGGGTAAATAAGGTCACTTATGAGAACAATGCGATTCCTGCACCACTTAATTATATGGGATATCCAAAGAGCGTTTGTACATCTATTAACGACCAAGTGTGTCACGGTATTCCTAGTGAGGATGTAATTCTCAAGGAAGGGGATATTATTAACGTTGACGTCTCTACAATATTAGATGGATATTTTTCAGATGCATCTAGGATGTTTGTCATTGGAGAGGCAACAGACAATGCAAAGAGATTGGTCGAAGTAGCTAAAGAGTGTTTAGAAGAGGGCTTAAAGGCAGTAAAGCCTTGGGATACATTGGGTGCTGTCGGTGAAGCGATACAAAAACACGCTGAGGAAAATGGATATTCGGTAGTTAGGGCTTTTGGAGGCCATGGTATCGGAAATGAGTTCCATGAAGATCCATTCGTTGCTCACGTAGGTAGAAAAGGACAGGGAATGCTGATGGTTCCAGGCATGACTTTTACGATTGAGCCAATGATAAATGAAGGGGTTTTCGATTGTTACGTAGACAAGAAAAACGGATGGGAAGCTTATACTGCTGACGGAGGTCTTTCTGCTCAATGGGAACATATGATATTAGTGACCGAAACCGGATATGAAATAATTGCACATTAGATTTTGTATATGTTAGTACAAGATAGTATAAGATAGTACACCTACTAAGTTGATTGTAGTACTTTATATTGATCAACTCAGTAGGTGTTTTTTT
>JASBZE010000048.1 GCA_029983575.1 Peptostreptococcaceae bacterium | reverse complement strand
TCTTTTATTTTTAATTTATTTTTTATATAGAAAAACCATTATTTAATTTCTGTATTATAAATAATATACAGATTATGTAAATAATGGTTTTAATAATTTAATATTTATTGTTTTGTATTTTTATTCTTCGTTATTAACTAATATTTTCTTCCTGTTACCTAATACAATACAAAGAATAATTCCAACAGCAATTGCATAAGCAGATCCTTTAATAGCTAATACTGATGCCATTATACCGGCGATCATCTTATCATTGTCTGTTTTACAATAATCCATTCCTATTCTTGCACAGACAAAGGCTTGGAAAATTAAAGTTATTGATGCGCCTACAGGAAAAAGAGGTTTAAAAAAAGAAACCAAAGGAACTATAAGTACACATATAAATGTTGCAATCCTAAACGACGCCATACCTCCTATTAAGGATTTCATAGCTTTTTTACCCTCTTTATATCTCATAGATACTGAAACTGTCATACCTACCCATAGTGGTCCACTAAGTGGTGGGAATGGTGCAATCAAGGCAAGTATAATGTTTCTTAGTCCACTTACTAAATTTGATCTACTTTGATTAAAATCTATCTTCTCCTTAGGTCTAGACTTGCCGGCTTCTTTAATTAGGGTTTCACTAGTAATCAAGTCACCAAATGCAATTACATAGATAACCAACGCCAATGGCAAAGCTTTAACAAACATTTCCATCTTAGGTAATCCTACTCCAAATACACTAAGACTTGTAATTATAGATGAAAAGTCAGGAACTTTGATAAATCTAGTTGTATCTACTATTGGAGTTGCTAGTTCTTTAACTATCAATCCCACAGCCATTGCAAGTAAATAAGGAAATAGATTTCCATACTTTGCTATAATATCTAATATTTTTATATCCTTCCTCTTGTTATTATAACTAGATGAAAAACTTATCACAACAAGTAAAGCAACACCAGCTATTATAGATATTGGATAAACATATAGATTGCCTTTTGGTGCAAGTTGACCTTGCAATACAGTTATAGGAGCTGCAAGTAATATACCTCCCTTTATTGCATTCGGTACAGCGTGAACAAATTTATCAGCCATCTTTGTTATTCCCATTATTATAAAAATAAGACCTATCTCTATTTGAAGTGCCATCATAGCATGTATACGGTCAGGTCCCATATCAAACCCCTTCAAAAACAATAGTGTCAAAGGTAAAGACGGTGTTATCCATCCAGGAATAACCGGGTCACCTAAGGTACAGTGTAAGGTATATAAAAATATTTCTATAATTATACAGCTCCACGCCAATTCATATGGTATACCCAAATATTCTGTAAGATAAGGAAGGGAACTAAGTCCTGTAACTCCAAGAATTAAACCCTGAATAAACTCAACGTATTCTATTTTGTAATGTATAAATGGTAACCTTAAATGAAAAGGTCCAAACGGTATAAATGGTAGCCTATTATCTACAGTATTATTTTCATTCATATAATTCACCAAACTCACTTCATAATCATGATAAAAACAGAATTTAGAGCTGACCTTTCTAAGTCAAATGACTATATATTCTAATCAATCATAACGATAGAGTAACCGGTCAGCTCCTCTGTTAAATTCTACTAATTTTCCTTAAGTGCACTTTTTCCAAAAATCTTTTTATACTGCATTGTTAGATAGTATGTCATTATTGTTGCTAAAATAGCTGCTACTAAAAGCAATCCCATCATTATATTTAAAGCTGCCATCTCCCCCACAGCATTTGTCATGCTAGATACAATAAATGGCAAGAAACATGTAGCTAATCCCATCCATGTATAATAGATTCCTGTATTTCTTCCCTTTGATCCAGGATTAAACTCTTGTCTAACACTTAGGCCTGTCTGCAATGCTCCCCCGGCTGCAAAAAATCCTAATAATGCTATAGCCACGTAAATAATGGTTACGTTTCTAATCAGAACGACCAACAGCAATGCTAGTGTAGTAAATATCGAGTCTATAAAAAGTACCTTTAAAGGATTCCATCTCAATTTACCCATCATAATAGCCCAAAAAATTACTGCTATTATAGATCCAAATGTATATACTGAAGTTAAAGCAGCTGCTTGCATTTCTGTTAATCCCGCATTCGTCATACCAAATGCCTTTGTATATTGTTGAGCTCCGTACATTATAACCATACAAAGGAATGCATAAAACACTGTTATAAACTTTGTCAAAGAACTTGGCTGAACAAGCATTTTTGACCTAGCTTCTCTAGCTTCTAGTTCTGCGGCACTCATCTCTTCTCCGCCTCTAGTCTCAACTTTTTCTTTCATCATATCATCATAAGCAAAAGGTGCTATCATAGCTAAAATTGTACATATTACAGAGAAAATGAGAGGTATCCAAACGTTTATGTGCCATGAACCAGCATTGGCAAAGTGAACAGCAATTATAGGATATATTATCCCTGAAATCGAAACAAATAACTTTATTCCTATTAATGCAGAAGATGCATATTTAGGCGTAGCTTCTTGTACAGCTGGATATAGAGAAGCATCCCAAAATCCACTCGTCGCCACTCCAGCTATAAATGATGCAGCACATGCAACATAGAAGTTTTTTGTAAATAGAAGTAACGCAAAACAAGCTATGTATAATACTCCACCAATCACTGCCATCTTCTTTCTTCCAACTCTATCTGAATATACTCCTCCAGCCCATACACTCAGGAGTTTACCAAATCCTGTAGCTGTAATCGCTAGTGATACAGCTGCAGCCCCCGCTTTTGGATCTGTATAACCCCATTGTGTAAAGAAACTTTCCTTATTTTGTGACAATATAAGTGCTTGAATACCATGAGTAAAGTAGCACATATACACAGTTACAATAGATAGGATATAATTTTTCTTTTTCATAATGGTTTCTCCTTTACTATTTCTGACTGTTTAAAAACTCTTCCATAGGCATTTTCTTTCCAGTAAAGAGTTCATAGTTTACAACACCCTGACTATGCAGCATGCCTAGACCACCTACAGTTTTAGCTCCAACTTCTTCGGCATCACTTAAAAGTTTTGTTTTTACAGGATCATAGACAGTATCTGCAACGACTAAATTTTTTCTTAGAAGACTTTTTTCGATTAGAGTTTCTTTCTCCATTGGTTTCATTCCAACAATTGTAGCGTTTATAAGTATATCTGCTTGCTCTATTTCGCTCTTTAAGTCTTCAGATTCTTCTATATCATGACAAGACACCTCACAGCTAGGAACCTCTTTTTTAATTTTTTCAACTGTATCTAATGCTCTGTCAAAGAATGAGTCTTTCTTATTAAAAATTGATATCTTCTTTGCTCCGTCTATAGCTAGCTGAACTTGAATAGCAGTAGCTGCTCCTCCTGCACCTAAAATAACTATCTTTTTATCTTTAACTTCTACTCCATGATTTTGAAGATTTACGATAAAACCAACGCCATCTGTAATATGACCTGTAATTTTACCATCTTTATTTACAAATGTATTGCAAGCTCCTACAATTTTTGCAGCTGGAGATAGCTCATCAACAAGCTTTGCAGCTATGTTTTTACAAGGCATGGTAAAGTTCCCACCCTTTATCCCTAATGTTCTAACCGCATTCATAGCGTCCGGCATTTCTTCTTCTCCAACCTTAAATGCTACATAGCAGTCATCTATACCATCATGAGAAAAGCTAAAGTTATACATAGCTGGTGATCCTGAGTGAGACACTGGTGATCCCAACAAGCAGTATAGTCCCGTTCTTCCTGTAATTTTTTGTTCCATTTTAAATCCTCCTTATATACTCATAGCAACTTCATAAGCCTCTGATGTAGCATCAAGAGCTCTTCTAGCTTTTATTGCATCTCCTATTACATAGGTTTCTTTTGCCAAATCTTCTACATGTCCATCAAAAGGATTGTAGTTTTTATATCCCATTGAAAGAACTACAGAATCAAATCCATCTAGCTTTCTAGTATTTCCTCTAGTGTCTTGGTACTCAACACCATCATCTAAAAACTCACTTACTTTAGCTCCAGTAACTTGTTTGATTCCATACTCTTGGAAATCCTTCATGAGATAAATTCTATGCTCGTGAATTACATCGGCTCCTACTTCATCTCTAAGCTCAACAACAGTTACATCATAACCTTGCTCTCCTAAAAATGCTGCTGTCTCACTTCCTACCATTCCTCCACCTACAACAAGAACTTTCTTTCCTGGAGTTTTCTTCCCTTCGAGTATTTCAGATCCTTTTATTATTTTTGGATTGTCAATTCCCTTTATTGGAAGGATTAATTCCTTTGCTCCCGTAGCAACAACGACAACCTCAGGATTCTTTTCTTTTATAAAATCATCATTTACTTCTACACCAGTATGAAGATTAACACCATATTTTTTACATTTTCTTATATAACTTCCAACCATATTGATTAGATCTCCCTTGCCTGGAGGAAAAGCTGCCAACCTCATGTTACCACCTAACTTATCGGTTTTTTCATATAAGTCAACCTTATGCCCTCTCATAGCGAGTAAAAATGCTGTACAAAGACCTCCTACACCGCCACCAATTACCATTACGTTCTTTGGATTTTCTGTTTTATGTAGTCCTTCACTTTCATGACCAGTCATAGGATTTGTCAAACATCTTACAGGTTGCCCTTTATACATATTTGGAACACATCCTTGAAGACATGCTATACAAGGTATCATATCCTCTAACCTACCTTCTTTGGCGTACAAAGGCATATGAGGATCTGCGATGCTCTGTCTTCCAAAAGCTACTAAATCTGCCCTTCCTTCTCTGACCATTAATTCTGCAAACTGAGGCTCAGTGTATCTTCCAACAGTAATAACTGGGATGTCTACAGCTCTTTTTATTTCTTCAACCTGACCCGCTGAGAAACCTCCATGGATAACTGTCGGTGCCCACATAAACTCGTCTTTTATATGTACTGCCCTTGACACGTGAAGCCCGTCAAGTCCACAATCTTGAAGATAAGCAGCTATTGCCGCACTATCTTGAACAGATAATCCACCAAGTACTTCATCAGAACTGTTAATTCTTGCTAAAATTGCTATCTTACCATTTGTTTTCTTCTTTATCTCTTCGATAATTAGCTTTGAGAATCTCATTCTATTTTCAAAACTACCTCCAAACTCATCAGTTCTTTTATTAGTTCTTGGAGATAAAAATGTATTTACTAAATAACCATGGGCCATATGAATCTCAACAGCGTCTAGACCTGCTTTCATCGCTCTTTCTGCCGCTAAACCATATCCTTTTACCAATTCATAAACTTCCTCAGTAGTTACTTCCTCTGGAACTTCTTTTCCATAAACTGAAGCTATTGGTGAGGCCGCCTTTATTGGTGCCCCAGCATTTTTTGAATTCCCTTCAGGACCTGCATTTTGTAATTGTACAGATACCTTAGCTCCGTATTTATGACATGAATCAGCTACCCTTCTAAAGCTTTCTATAGTAGAGTCATCATATAGGCAAGGTTTTCTAGGTCCACCTTTTGCTCCTTCATGTACTACTGTAGCTTCTATAGTTATTAATCCAAACTCTCCCTTAGCACGCTCTGTGTAGTATGCTAAAGACTGATCACTTAGTGTTCCATCTGTATTTGCATAGTTATTTCCCATAGGTGGAACTACAAATCTATTTTTTACTGTCATCGGACCTATTTGAATTTCTTCAAACATCTTTTTAAATTTCATTTTTTCCTCCCTTTTTCAGCCTTCAAGTTTTCATACTATATACTATAAAAATTTATTAAATATTAATATAATTAGTCTAGTAACTCTGGCCAACCTTCTTTAATAGCTTTAATAGTATTGTCATATACATATTTACTTGCTTCCTCTAATCCTCTGGCTAATATCTCATCACTGATTACTTCTGCTCCAACAACCTTTGGCTCTATACCCTTTTCTTTTAAAAGCTTTAGAAATGGTACAGTTGTACCTATTCCAGTGCTAGGTGCTAGTCTGTCGTGCATTGACTCATCTCTCAATATTGATTTAGCATAAGCTCTATCCCAAACGTCATTTATCTGTATAGAAATAAACTTATCAGCTGGTATATCTTCTATAACACTCATGTCAAATGGTTGGTTAGCTCTTGCCCAGTGCCAAGTATCAGCTAGAAGTTTTGCGTTTTCTCTATCAGCGCCCTTTACTACTGCCCATCCTTTTTTCATATCAGGAATACCGCTATAAGGCATAGGCTCAACACCTATCACTAGATTTCCTGCTCTATCACACAGTTCTGCTAATTTTTTAGATGTATGTTCTACTGAATAATCTTCCATAAGACCACAATTTATTTGACCTACGCCAAATAATTCGCACATATGGAAACACATTTGTTCTTTGTACTTTTGTTCATAAGAACGGTCGTCCTCAGCCCATTGAACTATATATTCTACTTCAGTTACCTTCATATCATATTTATCAAGTATATTTAATATATCTTCATCATGTAGTCCTTCAGCTAGAGCATCCACATATGTCTCAGCTCTTAAACCAATTCCGTCGAAACCAGCTTTTTTTGCAGCTGCGACTCTATCTTCAAACTTACATTGATCTCCTAGTGTCCACGAACTAATTGTTATTGGGTATTTTTTATTGCTCATTTTTTGCCTCCATAAAAGTTAAATATTTGTTAATTCCATTATATTGCTTGTGTATTTATAAAACAAATTAGAAAATTTTATCATATCTATAGATATTTTTTATGAATATTGTTATACTTTACTTAATAAGGAGTGAGAAAATATGAATTTATACCATTTATATTACTTTAAAACACTTGCTGGACTTGAGCACTACACTAAGGCTGCAGAAGAACTTGCCATAACACAACCTAGCCTAAGTCATGCTATAGCAAATCTTGAGGATGAATTAGGAGTATATCTATTTGAAAAAAAAGGTAGGAATGTGAAACTAACTAGGGATGGAAAAATATTTCTTGATTATGTAGATAATTCGTTAGAAATATTAGAGGCTGGTATAAAGAGAATGACAGATTCTAAAATGGGTTATGGAACCGTTGATATAGGTGTACTTAGATCCATGGGTACAACCCTTTTACCATCAATAATCAAGGATTTCTTAAAACAAAATCCAAATCTAGATATAAATTTTAATATAAGCACCGATACAGGAATGAGCCAGGATATAATTAGAGGTTTAATGACGAGAAAGTATGAAATAGTGTTTTGCTCAAAGATTTTAGAACACAAAGATATATATTTTATTCCTGTTGCAAGGCAGGAGTTAGTCCTTATAGTCCCAGAAAATCATCCACTTTCTAAGTTCGATGAGGTGGATTTAATTGATACCTTAGAATACCCATATATAGCTTTTAGAAAAAATAGTGGACTATATGGAATAATTAATAATCTTTACGAGAAATTAGGCAAAAAACCACAAAACATTAGCTATAGAGTTGAAGAGGATCAAGTCGCTGCTGGGTTAGTAAGTGCTGGATTTGGCATATCAGTGGTTCCTGATATGAATCTTCTAGACACTCTTAAGTTAAAGAAAATAAAAATCAAATCTCCTAAGTGGGATAGACTATTGTATGTAGGTATTTTAAAAGACAGTAAATTAACTATGGCAACAAAAAAATTCTATGAATTTATTATCGATCAAGGTAATCTTTATGAATTTTAATTTTAAAAAATCTTATCCGACGGGTAAGATTTTTTATTGTATATCATCATTAACATCCAAATCTATAGATAAAATTTATTAATTTGACGAAATTTATTAATTTGTTTTAGGTATTAATCCATTATATAATCTAAGATATAACAATATTAATTTCTTAGGAGGAAAATATGAAAACAAAATACAAAGAAATATTCAAACCTTTAACTATTAAAAACATGACTTTAAAAAACAGAATAATGATGCCACCAATGGGAACAAATTTTGGTAAGGAAAATGGAGAAATAAGTGCCGAGCATATAACATACTATGAACAAAGAGCTAAGGGCGGTACAGGACTTATAATGCTAGAAAACATAAGCATAAACTCACCTGAAGGTTCAAATGGTACAACCCAGTTGAGAATGGATAAGGATAGCTATCTTCCTATGCTGTTTAAGCTAACTGAGACCATGCACAAATATGACACTTGTATAGGCGTTCAATTAAACCATGCCGGTGCGTCAGCTATGTCTAAAAGAATAAATATGCAACCCGTATCATCATCAAACATCCCATCAAAAGAAGGCGGCGAAATACCTAGACCTCTCAAAAAGGATGAAATATACAGGATAGTTAAACAATTTGGTGAAGCAGCTAAAAGAGCACAAATAGCAGGATTTGATTGTGTAGAAATCCATGCTGGTCACTCCTATTTAATATCTCAATTTCTATCTCCTCTTTATAATAAAAGAACAGATGAATTCGGAGGATCTGCTGAAAATAGAGCAAGATTCGCTAAGTTAGTTATAGAAGAAGTAAGAAAACAGGTAGGACCACAATATCCAATATTTGTAAGGGTAAGTGCTGATGAGTTCATGAACGGTGGTAACACTTTAGAAGATACTTTAGAATTAATAAGCTATTTTGAAGAATATGTAGATGCTTTTGATGTAAGTGCCGGACTAAATGGATCTATACAATTCCAGATAGATGCAAATTACCTAAAAGATGGATGGAGATCTTATCTTGCTAGAGCTGTAAAAGAGAAGTATAATAAACCATGTGTTGCTACCGGCAACTTTAGAGATCCAAAGGTTGTAAATGAAACCCTTTTAAAAGGAGATTGTGATATAGTTGGGATAGGAAGAGGTCTAATAGCTGATCCTGAGTGGGTTAATAAAGTTGAGTTCGGTCACGAAGATTTACTTAGAAAATGTATCTCTTGTAATATAGGTTGTGCTGGAAACAGAATAGGCATAAATAGACCTATCAGATGCACAATTAATCCATCTGTTGTTGAAGGAGAAGTATATAAATCAAGAAAAATTGATAAAGATTGTAATGTAGTCGTAATTGGTGGAGGTACATCTGGTCTAGAAGCCGCTTGTACAGCATCTGAACTTGGATGTACAACATTTGTTTTGGAAAAGAACGACCACCTCGGAGGTTTATCAACTGAAATATCAAAAATGCCATCAAAAAAAAGGCTTGGAGATTTTCCTGAATATCTAATAAATAGAGCTAACTCCCTCAAAAATTTATATGTGCTATATAATACTGAAGGTAAAATAAATATAATAAAAAATTTAAAACCGGATATTATAGTCAATGCTACTGGATCTACGCCTCTATTACCTCCTATTAATGGTTTAGCAGAAAATGTAGATAAACCTAATTCAAGTGTATATTCAATAACAGGTTTAATAGACAAACTAGATAACTTCCCTGATAATGTAGTCGAGAAAAAAATTGTTGTAGTTGGCGGTGGAGCTGTAGGTTTAGATGTTGTAGAACATTTTGCGCCTAAGGGAGCAAATGTTTCAGTAATAGAAATGATGTCACAAATTGGCGCAGACCTAGACCCGGTTTCTAAAAATGATATATATACAATTATGAAAGAAAACAAGGTAAAACAAATGATAAATACTCGACTCATTGAGGTTAAGAACGATAGATTTATAGTTCTATTGGATAATGAAATCACTGAAATACCTTTTGACTATGGTTTCGTATGTCTAGGAATGAAGTCAGAACCATCAAATCTAAATGATATAAGGAATTTCTATGACGACGTAAATGATGTAGAAATAATAAATATCGGCGATTCAAAGAGAGCTAGAAGAATTATAGACGGTACAGGAGAGGGAAGAAATATTATCAGTACTCTAGAAAAGAGAGGTTTCCTAAAAATATAGATTAAGCTAATCGAAACATTAGTTGGTGTAAATAATCTTGATTTTAAGATATTTTACACCAACTTTTTAATTTTTTATCCCCAACCCACTTGTTTTTTCATTAAAATAGTGTATAATATTTAAGGATGATATTACAAAAAGGAATACAAAACAGTTATAATTAATATTCAATGAATAATTTTAGTGTAAAACTCATTTTTAGTGGTATAAATTATATAGTTAATAATTTTAATTTCGATTTAGTTTTTTTTTAAGAGATCAGTATCATTTGATATGGCTCTTTTTTTGATTAATTTATATTCGATGCTCGCATGGGCGAGTTCAGTTTTTACGAGGAGGTAAATATGTACAGTTTTAATGAAAGCGGGGTGCTTCCATGAGCACTGCCAGAATAGACAATCCGTTTGGGTATAAACCGATACCTAAACTTCTTAGACAGATGGCTATACCAGCTATAGTAGGAAATCTAGTCAATTCACTATACAATATAGTCGACCAGATATTCATAGGGCAAGGTGTAGGATACCTAGGTAACGCGGCTACGACTATAGCCTTTCCACTAACAACGATATGCTTGGCACTGGGAATAATGACAGGGCTAGGAGCATCATCAAATTTCAACTTATCTTTAGGTGAACAGAAGCCGGAGATGGCGAGAAAATATGCTGCAAATGCAGTTTCTATGCTATTTATAGCAGGTGTAATCATATTTCTACTAGTAATCACAAACTTAAAAAGCTTAATGATAGCATTTGGAGCATCAGGCGAAGTACTTTCATATGCGATGGACTATACGGGAATCACATCATTTGGTCTTCCATTTCTACTTATATCAATAGGTTCAAATAACTTGGTAAGAGCTGACGGAAGCCCTAAATATTCAATGTTTTCAATTGTTACAGGTGCGGTTCTAAACACAATACTAGACCCTATATTCATTTTCTGGTTTAAGTGGGGAATAGCCGGAGCAGCTTGGGCTACTGTAATAAGTCAGATATTAGCAGCAGGTATATTATTAGCTTACTATCCTAGATTTAAAACAGTCACTTTCAAGGCAAAGGACTTTATACCACAACCTAGAGTAATGATAAACATAGTTAAACTAGGACTTTCCCCTTTCGTATATCAGTTTTCAGCTACGATAATACAAATAACGACAAATAAGATGCTCTCTAAGTACGGTGCTATGTCAATGTACGGAAGCGATATTCCTATAGCCGTAGCGGGGATCACATTCAAGGTGTACATCATATTTGTGTCTATTGTAATGGGTATGGTTCAAGGTGCCCAGCCTATAAACGGTTACAACTATGGGGCTAAAAACTTCCTTAGAGTTAGAGAATCTATATTTTTATTAATAAAGATCGTCCTCTGTATATCAGCTGTAGCATTTTTAATTTTCGAGTTGTTCCCTAAACAAATAGTATCCCTATTTGGTAATGGTTCAAAGGAATACTTTACATTCGCTGTAAAATACATGAGAATTTATATGATGCTACTGATACCAAATGGTATAGGAATAGCGTGCGGTACTTTCTTCCCACAGATAGGTAACGCTAAGAAGGGTACATTAAACTCAATACTAAAACAGATAGTCTTCTTGCTACCTCTTATAATTATTCTTCCTAGATTTATGGGAGTGTTTGGTGTAGCATATGCAACTCCACTAACAGACGTTCTATCTACAATAGTAGTAGTTTACTTGATGGTGGATGAGCTCAAGAAGATACCAAAGGAAAATTACGCAGCTCTACCTGAAATAAAGGGCTCTACAGAATAATAAACAAATTAACTACAGTGATTAATTTCTCATGAGTTAACTACAAAAATATACAAATCAACATAAAATCATTAATCAACAACCGTCAAGCATAATATCAAAAGCTTGGCGGTCTTTTTATTTATACAAACTTTTTGCCCGTGCTTATTTTATATTACATTGGGTATAAATTTATAAACAAAAGCGTTTACTTACATTTGGATTTATTGAAACGACAAATTACCTAGGAGGTGAGCGTATGAAAAAGAATCTAAAAATTTTTACAACTTTATTCCTAGCACTATTAATTTCAATATCAGGTGTTTTTAGCTTTAGTTCCAATGCAGAGTGGAGAAAGACTAATTACTATGGGTGGATTTGGTACGAAAACGGCAAGAGAGCTAATCCTGGTTGGTACCACATAGGCAACAAATGGTACTACTTCACTTATAATATATTTGGACTAAACTCAAACTACGAGTTATATTACAATAATAAATCCTATTATATAGGCGCTTATGGTGAGATGAGGACCGGATGGATTAGACCAGACCCTAGTGTTGGTTTTGTTGGTTCTTGGATCTATGCAAATCGAGATGGAAGTATCAGAAAAAATGGATGGCTTCACTATAAAAACGATTGGTATTTCTTAGAGGGCGATGGATCTATGACTGAGTCAACAATAATTACGTACAACAATAAGATGTACTATTTTACAAGTAATGGCAAGATGATGCACAGTGGTTGGTTTAAAGACCCTAGATTTGGACTCTGGATGTACGCTTATAAAGATGGTCACATTGCTACAAATACCGAGATTGATGGATGGGTAATAGGTGCAAGCGGAGTAGCCTTCCCTAAGAATAATCCAAATTACTACGGCTAGTAATAAAACAGTCAATGAGAAATTAGATATACAAAAAAATGCGTAACCTCATTTTTGAAGTTACGCATTTATATTTACTAATCTAAAGTGTAAGGTAGTAAAGCTATGTTTCTAGCTCTCTTGATAGCTGTAGTAAGCTCTCTTTGATGCTTAGCACAAGTACCAGATACCCTTCTTGGAAGAATTTTACCTCTCTCAGTTATATATTTAGATAACCTTTGAGTATTTTTGTAATCTATTGTAGCATTTTTATCTGCACAGAATTGGCAAACTCTTCTTCTTCTACGTCTTTTCTTGTTAATCATGACTAATCCTCCTTTTCTTGGTATTTTACCTAGAATGGCATGTCATCGTCGCTTATTGCCTCGAATCCCTCTGGCGAAAAGCTTGAAGGATTAAAGCTTGGTTCTCCTGAACCAGACTCTGATGAACCTTGAGGGGCTTGTGATCCACGGCTTTCTAAGAATTGTACGTTTCTAGCTTGAACCTTTGTGAAAGTTCTTCTTCCACTTCCGTCCTTAGCTTCATAGCTGTCAACTCTTATACTTCCTTGGATAGCTACCAACCTTCCCTTAGAGATGTATTTTGCACAGTTTTCTGCAACCGCACCCATAACCTCTATAGGTATGAAGTCAGTGTCCCTAGTACCATCCTTCTTTCTGTAATCTCTGTCTATGGCTATAGTAAACTTAGCTACAGCCACTCCTGAACCCTGTAGGTATGAAACTTCAGGATCCCTTGTCAACCTTCCTACTAGTACGACATTATTCATAATAATTCCCACCTTTACATATTTGAATATACTATTCAGATACTACAATCATGTGTCTTATTACGTTCTCGTTGATTCTAAGGTTTCTGTCTAACTCTTTAGGTACATCAGCACTAGACTTGAAGTTAACTAAAGTATAGAATCCATCAGTAAACTTTTGTATTGGGTAAGCAAGTTTTCTGTTTCCCCATGCGTCTACCTTTTCGATTTCTCCATTAGTTTCGATAACAGATTTTACTCTTTCTAAAACTGTCTCTCTAGTTTCATCATCAAGATTTGGCTTAGTCACGAAAATTAACTCATAATTTGCCACTTAATTCACCTCCCTTTGGACTAACGGCTCTACTTTTTTATAGAGCAGAGAAAGTATTTACTTTCTTAAACTGGGCCTAAACCCATACTTGTATATTTTATCATCTCGGGATTAGCATGTCAACAATTTTTTATATAATATTTAGAAATTAAA
>JASBZE010000047.1 GCA_029983575.1 Peptostreptococcaceae bacterium | reverse complement strand
AATTTATAATATTTAGAATATTTTTTCTTAGCTTTCGACACATAAATAAGTATATGTCAAATAATGATGATGAGAAAAAAATAAACCTAATGTTTTATTCAATATAATAACTAAAAATCTATAGTTAGAAACATTTTATATAGATAGCATGACTAGGTAATACACATAAGTTACCTAGTATGTTATCCATATATCACCGTTTCTCCGTTTCATAACAACATTAAGTTCTCTTTCTTGTAGTTTCTCAACATTAGTACTTAATCAGCTCCGTCGTCATATTATCCACAGCCCTCTCAACAAGACCCTCTACATCTAACTTCTCCTCAGAACGTCTTATCCTATCTACCTTAGGTTTAGTGATCGGCTTTTTAGGTGCAAAAAGTGAACAGCAATCCGCCTCAGGTATTATAGAAGTCTCATAAGTCTCTATCATCTCAGCAATCTTGATAATCTCAATCTTATCCATGGTGATAAGAGGTCTTAAGACGAGAATATCGACAGCGTCATTAGTGCAAGTAAGCCCCTCAATAGTTTGGCTCGCCACTTGACCTATACTCTCCCCAGTTACAAGAGCGTTAAAATTTCTATCATTGGATATCTTTTCCGCAATCCTCATCATAAACCTACGAGCCAATATGGTTCTCTCTTCATCCCTACACTTCTCTGCAATCTGCTCGTGTATCTCAGTTAGGTTAACCATATGAAGCCTAAACTCACCAGTATATTTGGAGATAATCTTTGCCAACTCCCTGACCTTATCTTGACTTCTCTCATTTGTAAAAGGATAAGAATGAAAGTGTACTGCCTCTATGCTCATACCTCTTTTTGCAATCTCCCAAGCGGAAACCGGACTGTCTATACCTCCAGAAAGCAGAACCATCGCCCTGCCATTTGTACCGACCGGAAGACCTCCAAAGCCTGGAATGACCTTGGTATAACACATGACCCACTCTCTTCTATACTCGCAAATCACCTTAACATCAGGCTTTTTGACATCGACTTTTATCTTTCCATCTAAGTTTTTGAGAAGATATCCGCCAATATCGGCACTCATTTCAAAAGAAGTCATAGGAAAACTCTTATCCCCTCTCTTAGTCTCGACTTTAAAAGTCTTCGCCCCATTTTCAATCTCCTCTTTAAGCTGCTCAAGAGCTAAATCTTTAAGCCCGTCATAAGACTTCTTTTCCTTAACTGCCGGCGCCACACCAACTACACCAAAAACCTTTTTGACTTCATTTGCTACTATATTATAATCTACGTCATTTAAATCTACGTAGATCCTACCATATTCCTTATACACCTTAAACTCACCAATTGAGTTAAGCACATTTTTAATATTCTTAATCAACTTATTTTCAAAAATATATCTATTTTTTCCCTTAACGCCGATTTCTCCATACTTCACAATCAATAAATTATACATCACATCATCCTTTCAAAATCTACCTGTATCTAGAAATCTTTCTAAAGCTACTCGCATCCAAAAATCTCTCAAAACCTAACTATATCCAAAAAACTTTTTAAAACTACTTATAACCGGAAATCTTTCTAATCCTAGATAGATGAGTCTTTATCTTTTCAACTACCTCATCGATCTCATCCATATTATTCTCTTCAGATATACTAAATCTAACCGCACCCTCAAGTGCATCATCGCTGAGTTTCAAAGCCTTGAGTACCCTGCTTCCCGGTTTTTTAGCAGAACAAGCAGAACCTGTTGACACCGAAATATCGTCATTTTCAAGAAAATGAAGGAGAACCTCTCCCTTAATCCCCAAAAAACTCACATTTAAAATATGACAAACTCCATCGTCAAAAGAATTTATCCTAACTCCATCTATTTCATCTACAATTTTATTTTTAAGAGTATCCCTGTATTTTTTCATATACTCTATCTTCTCATCTAAACCATTGAACAATATCTCGACGGCCTTGGCAAGGCCCATAATACCCGCCACATTTTCAGTACCGGATCTCAGACCTCTCTCCTGACCGCCGCCTGAAATTAGTGGAGAAAACTCAACTCCCCTTCTGACGTACAATAGCCCAATACCCTTAGGTCCGTGAATCTTGTGACCGCTGGCACTAAGTGCGTCAATCCCAAGCTCATCTACAGTAAACCTAAGCTTACCGTAGGATTGAACCGCATCCACGTGAAACACAATATCCTCGTTAAAAGACTTTATCGCCTTGGATATTTCTTTGATATCAGCTATAACTCCTATCTCATTATTAACGTGCATCATCGAAACCAGACAAGTATCCTCTCTAAGAGCAGATTTTAATTCATCTATATCTATCCTGCCTTTTTTATCTACACCCAAAACCGTAATATCAAATCCCTCTCTCTCTAAATCATAAAAAGAGTTTAATACTGATGGATGTTCAATTTGAGAGGTTATTATATGTTTTTTTCTTGCCTTATTATACCTCGCAACACCTTTTATTATTTGATTGTTTGACTCAGTACCCCCAGATGTAAAAATTATTTCATCCGACCTGGCACCTAGTGTTTTTGCTATATCTTCTCTAGCTTTTTTTATCTTTCTCTCTATATTTAATCCATCCCTATATGCTGCTGATGGATTTTGAAAATCTTCGCTTAAAAAACTGACCATAGTTTCGATTACCTCTTTGTATGGTCTAGTAGTAGCACTATTATCTAAGTATATACTCATGATTTCACCTCAATTCATGTTTATTATACCATATTTTTGTATGCA
Source organism: Peptostreptococcaceae bacterium (assembly GCA_029983575.1). Taxonomy (GTDB): domain Bacteria; phylum Bacillota; class Clostridia; order Peptostreptococcales; family Peptostreptococcaceae; genus JASBZE01. The sequence continues at coordinate 11,027 of JASBZE010000047.1, read as the reverse complement.
TTAGAAATCCCTCAGCTATATAGATAAGGAAAAGACTTTCGGACAAAAACATCCGAAAGTCTTTTTTCATTATATATTGACATCCATACACTGCCTTAGCTAAAATCCTTCTAAAACTAACCCTTCATCAACTTGTAAATTTCAACATTACACCTAAGTACATTTACTCCTCTCTCACCAAACACACCAAAAAACTTCTCCCTCGTATTTTCCTTTATAATCTCCCTAATAGTAGCCTCACTCAAACCAGATGCCTTTGAAATCCTCCTAATCTGAATTTCCGCTGCCTGTGGGCTGATTTCAGGATCAAGTCCAGATCCTGACTCAGTTACCAAATCCTCCGGTATATCTTTAACCTTTAGTCCAGTGTCTTTGTCTTGTAGTTTTGATATATCAGATTTTATTCTTTTTTTAAGTTCAGGATTGGTGGCGGCTAGGTTAGATGAACCTGAACCAACTCCCTGAAACTCACTTCCGTCACTGTATATTTTTTTTGAACCTACTTCACTGTAAGTGTTGTAGTGTTTGCTTGATGGTCTTGACCATAGGTAGTAATCCTCGGTAAACTCCTGACCGACGTTTAATGCCCCTACTTTTTTCCCATCTATTTCTATTAAACTTCCTTCACTTTGATTTTTAAAGAAGGTCCCTGCAAATACATTTAAGCAAAATGGATAAACCAAACCACAGATTACCATCATCACTAATGTCAGCCTCAATCCCTGCTTTAAAATCTTTCCAAGTCTAATTCCCATAATCTCACCTCATTTTGCACATTGTCACTTTTATTTTTACAAATGGTTTTGTACTGAATAATATTTTGTTCATATTTTTTATTATTTATACCTGTTATTATTTATATCACTGTATTTTGTACTACATTCCCATTCCGCGAAGTATTGGAGAGATGATTAAGTCTATTAGCTTAATCCCCACAAAAGGTGTGAGCACTCCTCCAAGCCCGTAGATCAACATATTTCTAGCTAAGAGCTTTCCTGAAGACAATGCCCTGTACCTAACTCCCTTCATTGCTAGTGGTATTAGGGAAGGTATTATTATTGCATTAAATATCAATGCTGATAATATAGCGCTGTAAGGAGTTGTTAGCCCCATTACGTTTAGTACGCTCATCTTAGGTATTGATATCATAAACATCGCAGGTATTATCGCAAAGTATTTTGCAATGTCGTTTGCTATTGAAAATGTCGTTAAACTTCCCCTTGTTATTAGTAGTTGTTTACCAATTTCTACAACTTCTATTATCTTTGTCGGATCTGAGTCTAAGTCCACCATATTTGCTGCTTCTTTTGCTGCGTTGGTTCCTGAGTTCATAGCTATTCCGACATCTGCCTGTGCTAAGGCCGGTGCATCATTTGTACCGTCGCCCGTCATAGCTACTATCTTACCCATCGCCTGTTCTCTTTTTATTACATCTATCTTATCCTCTGGTTTACACTCTGCTACAAAGGCGTCAACCCCTGCTTCCTTTGCTATTGTCGCTGCTGTAAGTGGGTTGTCTCCCGTACACATTATCGTCTTTATTCCTATTGACCTAAGTCTTTCAAACCTCTCTCTCATGCCTGGTTTTACAGTGTCTTTTAGATATATTACCCCTAGTATTTTATTTCCCTCGGCTACTGTTAGAGGTGTTCCTCCTAGGCTAGATACGTCGTCGACTATTTTTCTTAAGTTACTTGGGATACTTCCTCCTATGTGGGCTACGTATTTTTCTATGGCATCTGAGGCTCCCTTTCTAATTTTTACTCCATTTGGTAAATCAATACCGCTCATTCTAGTCTGAGCTGTGAACTCAATAAATTCTGCTCCCTGTATTTCTTCTACTTCACTACCCATGTAATTTGCCAGTTCTAATGTTGATTTTCCCTCTGGCGTCTGGTCGTAAATGCTTGATATCGCAGCTGCCCTGATGAGTTCTTGCTTTGATACTCCATTTACCTCCAAAAAGTCTGCCGCCAATCTGTTTCCAAATGTAATTGTTCCTGTTTTATCCAGTATCATCGTATCTACGTCCCCACAAGCCTCGACTGATTTTCCGGATTTTGCGATTACGTTAAACTGTGTGACCCTATCCATACCTGCTATACCTATGGCAGATAACAACCCACCGATAGTGGTTGGTATCAAGCAAACTCCAAGGGCTATAAGTATTGAAGTTTGGATCTTTACTCCTACGTACATCCCTATAGGTCTAAGCGTAACTATGACTATTAGAAATATTATTGTCAGTGAGACTAGGAGGGTTGATAGGGCTATTTCATTTGGGGTCTTTTTACGAGAAGCTCCCTCCACTAATTTTATCATCCTATCAAGGAAGCTATCTCCCTGTTCTGAGGTTATTACAATCTTTAGCCAGTCTGAAACCACTGTAGTTCCCCCTGTAACAGATGTGAAATCTCCTCCGCTCTCCCTCACTACAGGGGCGGACTCTCCTGTGATAGCTGACTCGTCAACGGAAGCAACACCCTCGATTACATCTCCATCACTAGGAATGACCTCTCCTGCATTTACTAATACTGTATCGCCTTTTTTTAGTTCACTAGAAGATATTATCCTCTCGCTACCATCTGGATAGATTACCCTTGCCTTTGTATTTTGCTGAGTTTTTTTAAGACTCTCCGCCTGTGCCTTTCCTCTACCTTCCGCTACTGACTCAGCGAAATTTGCAAAGAGTATGGTGACGAACAATATCAAAGAAACTATTGCATTATATACTTGTATATCTTTGGTTTTTACTATATCTCCAAAAATCCCCGGTGATATGGTGACTAACAATGTTATAAACAAGCAAACCTCCACAACGAACATAACGGGATTTTTAATCATGTAGGCGGGATTTAATTTTATAAAAGATCCCTTAAGTGCCTCTTTTATTAGTTTATTATCATATTTTGAATTTTTCTTTTTTAGTTTTTTATCTTTTATTTCTTTTTTATATCCTGTCCACTTTTTTTCTTTTATCTCTTTTTTTCCTCTGTTGTTGTCTATCTCTTTTTTTTCTTTATTTGCTTCTCTCTCTTCAATCTCTTTTTTCATCTTAACTATCTCCCTTCTATACCATACTCAAAAACTCAGACACAGGTCCAAGTATTAGCACTGGTAAAAAAGTTAATGCTGCAAATACGAAAACTACAAATACCAATATCATGGAGAAATTAAGCCCATCGGTCTTTAGTGTTCCCGGAGATTCTACGACAAATCTCTTTTTCATAAGATTTCCCGCAATCGCCAGTTGAAGTACAATCGGTATGTATCTGCTAAGCAACATCACTATACCGGTACTTATATTCCAAAATATAGTGTTGTCGTTTAATCCCTCAAATCCTGAACCATTGTTTGCAGCAGCTGATGCGTACTCATAAACTATCTGTGTTATTCCGTGAAATCCACCATTTGTTATTCCAGCTATTCCCTGAGAAGTGCTCAGTGCTATTGCAGTAAATAGCAATATAAAAAACGGATGAATTATTATGGCTAATGATGTTAGCTTCATTTCTCTTCCCTCTATTTTTTTTCCTAGGTATTCAGGTGTTCTACCTATCATCAGTCCACAGATAAACACTCCCAAGATTGCGTAGAGTATCATATTCATTAGACCTACTCCAGCTCCACCAAAAACCACATTTAACATCATATTAAGTAGTGGAACCAATCCTCCAAGAGGTGTTAAGCTGTCGTGCATATTGTTTACTGTCCCTGTGGTAAATGATGTTGTGACCGCTGTAAATAGAGATGACTGTGCGATACCAAACCTAACTTCTTTTCCTTCCATACTTCCCATCGTCTGTGATAATCCCAAATTTTTTAAAATTGGATTTCCCTTTGACTCTGACCAAAAGCAAAGTGCCAAGCCAAGTACAAATATTATCGACATCGCCACGAATATCATCCTGCCCTCGCTTTTTTCCTTTTTCTTTGGCGCCGCGTTATTTTTATGTTTTCTGTCTTTAGCCTTAATATCCCACGTGTCCAATACGTCGTCTTCAAATTTCTTTATCAGTATATTTTTCTTTTCCTTTTCTCCTTCGTGAACTCTATCTCTAAGCATCTTTCCAAATACCACCACCATTGATCCAGGTATTAACATCATTGAATAAAGCTCTGTGATATTTGTTATTATATTTGGATTTTCTATAGGGGTTGATGAATTTCCCCCAATAAATCCTCCCCCATTTGTTCCTAGGTGTTTTATGCTTTCTAGAGCCGCGGCAGGTCCCATCTGAATGACTTGCTTTGTGCCCTCGATTGTATTTACTACTGTATTTTCGCTAAAGTTCTGTATCACTCCCTGAGAAACTAGTATCAGACCTATTATAAATGAGAATGGAATCAAAACCCTAGTCGTAATCCTAATTAAATCCTCAAAGAAGTTTCCCATATCGTTTTTTGTCTTTCCTACCAGTCCTCTGATAAATGCCATACATACCGCATAACCACTAGCTGATGATACGAACATCATAAATATTATCACCAACATTGTAGATAGATAAGATAAGCTTGACTCTCCTGCATAGTGCTGCAAGTTTGTGTTAGTCATAAAGCTCACCACCGTATTAAACCCAAGGTCTAGTTTTAAGTTTTCTATTCCATTTGGATTTAATAAGTTTATCCCCTGAGTTGAAAGTACAACTAATGAAATCACCATCATTATGAAGTTAGTGACTATTAGTGACATAGCGTACTCTTTCCAGTTCATCCTTCTTTTTCTATCCACTCCACATAGCTTATACACCACATTATCAACCCTATCAAAAATCGGATCAAAGATAGTTTTTTTGCCTGCTGATATATGGTATATATATTTACTCACCGGTACTAACAAGATGAGATAAAATATTAAAGTAAGTATTATTTGTAACATCTTAATTCCTCCATCCATATCCAAGATTAAAATTTTTCTGGGTTAAATAATGCATAAGTTAAATAAACGCCCAAAAATAAAACTGTGATGACTAAAATAATCATACTTAAATCCTCCTAAACCGTAGTTTATTTTCTTTAAGTATATTTTAGCATCACAGCTATTAAATGGGTCTTAACGTTTAGACCCCTGTATTAAGATTGTATAAAGATATCATTAAATCTAGATATAATTAGCTATATAATGGTAACCTTTTATCCTAGTATTGTAACTGTATAAAGATAGACTCTATACCTTAGTGTTATTATTACTTAATGATATCATCCTATATCCGACTCCTATGTGAGTTTGTATCATTCTCGGAGATGAAGAACCCTTTTCTAGTTTCTTTCTTAGGGTAGCCATAAACACCCTGAGTGAAGGAACGTCAGATTGAAGGGCATTTCCCCATACTTCTTTTAATATATAATTATGAGTAAGTACTTTGCCCGTATTTTTTGACAGAAGTACGAGTAATTTGTATTCGATTGGCGTTAGGTGAACCTCCTCACCTCCCACGTAGACAATTCCAGATTGGTAATCTATCTTTAAATCTCCATTTTCATATACATTTGACTCTATGCTCACACTTCCTTCAGATACCCTTCTTCTAATTGCAACTCTAAGCCTTGCCAGAAATTCATCTATGCTAAAGGGCTTTGTGAGGTAATCATCCGCACCCATGTCCAAAGCCTCGACCTTATCTTTGTCGTCACTTCTAGCAGATACCACTATAATGGGCGCACTACTCCATCCTCTGACTTTTTCGATAATCTGAGTCCCATCCATATCCGGAAGACCTAAATCCAAAATAAATACATCGGGATTGTAGGAAACCGCATCTAAAAGTGCCTGTTCACCATTTTGAGCTATGTGAAATTTGTAGTCGTTTGTTTCTAGAGTCATCTTAATAAGGTTTAATACCGCCTTATCATCTTCAACTACTAATATTTTTGGTTTATACATATACTACCCCCATTTTATCTTTTTTCTAGCAACTAGCTTTCTTTGTTTGTATCCATCACTACTCCCATTTCATCGATGTCTAAATCAACTGCTGGAAGAGTAAACTTAAACACAGCTCCTCTTGGCTTGTTGTCCTCTAATTTTATCTCTCCTCCATGTGCGTTTACTATTGATTGACAAAGGCTGAGCCCTAGACCTATACCCCTTCTTCCATCAACCTTTCCCGACTCAGATGAGTAAAACATATCGAAGACGTGATTTCTAGCTTCTCCGTGAATTCCAGGTCCATTGTCGCTTACAGATATCTCTACCATATCCATTTTCCTTTTCGCCTTGATATCTATCCTTCCATTTTCATCAGTAAATTTTATGGCGTTGTTTATTAAGTTGGCTACCACCTGCACTATAAGTCTGCCATCTACGTTTACCATAAGTATATCATCCTCGATATCTATGTTTAAATCAAATTCGCTTATCTTCCTATTGACGTGGGATAAAGCGTCGGTAATGATATCGTCTACGAGTTCCGGACTTGTGTTTAGGTTTACAGGTCCGTTTTTTATCCTCGTAATAGACAGCAGATTCTCTGTTAAATCCACTAGCCACATTGAGTCGTCGTAAATCGATCTGTACATTTCTTTTTTCTTTTCTTCGGTTAACTTATCCCCGCTAATCTTATCTTCCATTAACATCAAAGCACTTCCGCTGATACTCGTAAGTGGGGTCCTAAAATCGTGTGAAATAGACCTGAGTAAGTTGGATCTGAGTTTTTCTCTATGTGTTTCAAACACAACCTTCTCTTTTTCCTCAGCGAGTCTTCTTCTTTCGATAATTATCCCACACTCATCTAACAGAGACAATACCAAGCTCTTTTCTACTATGTCAATCTCAGGGTAATCATCGACGGGAATTGCCATGACTCCCATAACGTCGTTATATCCTCTGACTGAAAGATATAGATTTTTTGAGTCTGACATTGTATTTGTAGTCGCCCCTGCGTGCTTGTTGTTTCTAGATACCCATTTTGCGGCAACCATCTCTTCTTTGTTTATCTCTATGTTGACCTCCTTAGGATAGGCTGAGAAGTTTAGATCCGTATCTTCATCGTAAAGTGAGTAAAGTATCGGTCTTTCTAAAAGTTGTGATATCTGAATTGCAGCCGTTTTAATTATATCCTCTTGATCTTTGCCACCGCTTAGATTTTTGCTAGAGTTCATCAAAAGCTCTAAGTAGTATGCTTTTTGGGCAGATAGATAGGCTTCCCTCTTTACCCTTTTTGTAAGTGTACTCGTAAGCAAGCTCGCTATTAACATTATTACAAGGGTGATTGGATAAGTAGGGTCATTTACTGATAGTGTAAACCTAGGTTCAGTGAAAAACAGATTGAAAAATGTTACGCTAAGTATTGAGGATATTATCCCGTAAATATATCCATCAGTTACAATGGCTGAAATTAGTACTCCCAAAATATATATTGTAATAATGTTTGCTAGATTTAGCCCCAAGTAGTAAAAACAAAAACTCACTGCGGTAACCGCTAGCAAAACCCCAAATGACTTTAGTAAATCAATCATGTTTAGGGAGAAAAAATCTCTCTTCCATTCACCTTTAAAAAATCCCACCGACGACTTTTCCTTGTACTCGGGTCTGTCATCTGGAATTATGTAGACGTCTATTTCCCCCGAAAAAGAATTAAGTCTATCGGCTAGCGTCTTTTTCTTAATAATACTTTTATTATTAGCTCTACCTAGGACTATCTTTGTTATCCCTTTTAACTTTGCATACCTTGCGATCTGTTCGGCCGGATCTTCTCCATACACAGTTACAATCCTAGCACCAAGCTGCTCAGCCAATCTAATATTGTCTCTAAATTCCTCGCTAAGTTCGTTGTCATCTTCAAAAGTCTTTACGTATATACCTGTTAGAGATGAGTGAAATGCCTCTGCCAACCTAGCTGCCGTACGAATAACCTTTGGATTTGAAGGTGAACCGGAAAGGCAAACAAGTATATGTTCGCCCACCTTTGTGAGTTTGTCATCACCACTTTCAATGGCGTTACGACTAAGCCTATCAGCCATCCTTCTAATTGCAATCTCCCTCAGCGCCTTTAAATTCTCCTTTGTAAAGAAGTGATTCATCGCCCGAGTTGCCTGATCCTTTTGATACACCTTTCCTGATTTTAATCTAAGTAAAAGCTCATCAGGTTCTATATCTACTAATTCAACTTGGTCAGCATCGTCAAAAACATAGTCCGCCACCCTCTCGCTTACGTAAACCTTTGTTACTGACTGAACTATATCGTTTAAAGATTCTAGGTGCTGTACATTTAAAGTTGTATATACGTCAATCCCCTGGCGAAGTAACTCCTCAATATCTTGGTACCTCTTTGAGTGTCTGCTCCCATGTACATTGGTATGTGCCAACTCATCAACCAAAATTATCTGAGGATTTCTCTTTAGGGCTTGATCGATGTCAAATTCCCTAAGCTCAATCCCCTTATATTCAATTAACTTGTCTTCTATAGCCTCTAATCCGTCTAAAAGGGCAAGGGTATCAGGACGAGTGTGTTTTTCAATATATCCCACAACTACATCAATTCCGCTATCTTTTTCCTTGTGGGCGGCCTTGAGCATGCTATAAGTCTTTCCTACGCCGGCAGCATACCCGAAGAAAATCTTTAAGCTTCCCTTCTTCTTAGTTTTTTTTTGGTTTGTGATCTGATCCATCATAATTAACCCACTAACTTTCTACAAATTATCTTAATACCGAATATCGTTTTATTATATCTATAGTATAGCATTTTATTATACACAAAAAAACTGCAAATTTTTTATCTCAAAACTTGCAGTTTTATTGTTTTTTATTACTAACCCTTTACTGAGCCATATGTCAACCCAGAAACCAAGTACCTTCTGAAGAAAATTGTCAGTAACGCTGGTGGTAATATTGATATCAGCCCACAAGCGGCGATCATTCCATAGGATATGGTATTTCTTCCCGTAAACTCGGACATTATCAATGTAACTACTTTTTTATCCTGAGATGCCGTCAATATCATAGGTATTTGGAACTGATTCCATGACATCAAAAACATAATCAGTATTGCTGCTATTATTATTGGATATGAAATAGGCAAAATTATTTTGAAAAAAATTTGTATTTCATTGCAGCCATCTATTTTAGCAGCTTCCCAAATTTCATTGGGTATTGAGTTAAAATAATTCATTATAATCCACGTCGTCATCGGTACAAATGCAGTTATATATATTATGGAAATCCAAAATAGATTATTTAACATTCCGTAATTTGAAAAAAGCGCATATATCGGTATTATCGTCGTAAATAGAGGTATAACCAATGTAATTAGTAAAAAATTTAAAACGAGCTTTTTACCTCTAAATCTATACCTAGAGAATGCATATGCGCTTGCAATACAAAGAGGTATACCAATAAAAATCGTAATAGCAGAAGTTATAATGGAATTTTTTAATCCGTCAAATAGGACCTCATGGGCTGAAGAAGTCGTGTCAAAAATCTCCTTGTAGTTATCAAGTATCATCTTTCCCGGTATAAAACCCTTAAATGTAAAAACATCAAACTTAGGAGTAACGCTTATAATGAAGCACCATATGAGAGGAACTAGAGTTAAAATTAAAAATATTAATAAAAAAATATATTTAATTAACCCATCTACCTTCTTATCCATAATAACCTCCTTTCTCTTTATATAAATCGTAAAAACGAAATCATTCTTAAAATAATGAACTTCAGTTCAATATATTAGTAACTAATTATCAGCCTTTGCTAAAGCATCAACTTTCTCTACTATCATATCAGTAGCCTGTTCAGGAGTCAGTTTTTCATTAGCCATTTGATTTATCGTATTATAAATCTCAGTAGTCATTTTAGAGTAGTAACTTGGAACGCCATTTGGGAATGGAGATTCTATTACTTCTGCAAGTTCTAACATAGCTCCTGGATTTTTATACTTGCCATCTTTTACAAGCTTTTGAAGTACAGAAGTCCTTGTTGGCGCAATATTTTTTTGAAGGAATAGTTTCTCTTGAGTTTCCTTTGATGTATACCACTTTACAAATTTCTCCGCAGCTTCACGATTTTTAGTGTATTTTGATATTCCTAGAGCCTCAGCAAATGGAACTGTTGCCTTAGCATAGTCATCTTTGCCGGGCAATTTAACAGACTCAACTTTATCTACTACCTTAGATTCTTGTGGGTCATTTACTCCAGACACAAAATAAGAAGGACCTACCATGAATGAAGCGGTATCATCACTTATATGCATATATCCATCCATACCAGAACTATTTCTATTTGCTGGGTCAATTAGACCTTCTTTATTTAATTTATCTATGATTTTTAATGCATCTAAAACGGCTGCCTTATTAATAGTGTTGTCGTCATTAAATACTTTACCATTTCTGGTATATGCCAACCAATAAAGTACAGTTGAAGTTCCCTCCTCTGCTCCTAGTGGCATAGTTACAGGATATTCCTTTACTCCTTTTAATTTAATAACTTTAGCATCATCTATAACATCCTCCCATGTTTTAGGAGCGTCCTTTAATCCAGCCTTGTCGTAATCTTCCTTATTGTAAAAAGCAACTCTGAAGTCATTTCCATATGGTATGGCATATACTTTTCCATCTACTGAAAAAGTGGATATTGATGGCATATCTTTCTTATCCTCTTCACTTACGTCAATAGGATCAACCCAGCCAGCGTTTTTAAACTCTCCAACCCAAGACCAGTCAACTTCAAATACGTCGGCTGCTACTGTCTTTCCAGCTGCAGCTGTTGAAATCTTATCCTTTATCTTATCCCAACTAACCTGAGTTACCTTAACCTTTATTCCAGATTCTTTTTCAAACTCATCTAGAATTTCCTTACCTGGGTCTCCCCAATCAGGAACCATTAAAGTAATCTCTTGAGAAGATTTGCTAGAATCAGCCTTCTCATCATTCTTTTTGCAACCAGCCAATACACCTATTGATAGACATATTGCCAGCCCCAACGATAAAATCTTTTTCATTATTACCCCTCCTTTTATTCCTTTGTTTTTAGTTAAACAAGGTACATTCATTATAACATAGAAGTTCCATATTTGTTGTTAACATTATCCTAT
>JASBZE010000046.1 GCA_029983575.1 Peptostreptococcaceae bacterium | reverse complement strand
TAAGATGGTGAAATGTATGAAAATAAGAGAGCTAATTTCAGAATACGAATATAAGTTTAAAGATGTGAGTCAATCACCTAGACTTGATGCAGAACTATTGCTAAGACGGGCTCTAAAAGATGTCGATAGGATTTATCTACTTATGAATCTCGATAAAGAGGTTTCAGAAAACGAGTTTAAAGAATTTGAAAAAATGGCGCTTCAGAGATTAAAACACAGGCCCATTGCATATATACTTGGGGTTAGAGAGTTTATGGGCCTAGATTTTGAAGTTAGAGAGGGGGTATTGATTCCGAGACCCGATACAGAAATACTAGTTGAGAGGGCATTTAAAAGTATTGACGATTTACAAGAGAATCTGTCAAATGGTGAAGTCAAAAGTTCGCCAGTTAATTCTATTAGCGACTCAATCGAGAAGGAAATAGGTTTTTCAATTGTAGCTAAAATAAATAGCATAAAAGTACTTGACATTGGAACTGGTTCGGGAGCAATAGCAATAAGCTTAAAGTACTATAGGCCAAAGATAAGTGTTGATGCCGTTGATTTAAGCGATGATGCACTAGAAGTTTCAATGAATAACTCTAAAAAAATTTTAGGCGATGGAAAAATAAACTTAATAAAATCTGATTTATTTAAAAATGTGCACGACAAATACGACATAATTGTTTCAAATCCCCCATATATTGAGAAAAAAGATATGAAGGAAATGGATGCTCAGGTTTTAGATTATGAACCACATTCGGCACTTTTTGCCGAGGACGAGGGGCTGTTTTTTTATAAGAAGATAATTGTTGAGGCGAAAAAATATTTAAATGATAACGGTAGGTTGATTTTTGAATGTGGGCACGATCAAGCCTACAAAATTAAAGATATCTTTATTAGTGAAGGATATGTGGATATTGAGATAACTAAAGACTTGGCCGGTATAAATAGGGTTGTAGAGGCAAGGAGAATAGAAAGCTGTAAACTCGCAAAGTAAAGCCAGAAAATTTTACATTATGACTAAAAGCAATTGTCCATAATTATAAAATATGATATAATTAGAGGTCGAGATAATCGGAAAATGATGTTTATATAGATTTTTATCGGAAGGGTGAATGCAGTGCTAGACAAATTAAAGGTTTTAGAAGATAAGTTCATCGACTTAGAAAAAAAAGTCGCTGATCCAGATATAATTGCCGACCAAAGTCAGTGGCAGAAATATATTAAAGAACATGCTGATTTGCAGCCAATTGTTGAAAAGTATAGAGAATATAGAGACGTTGTATCTCAATTAGAAGAGTCAAAGGAAATTTTACAAGAGGAGTCAGATGAAGAGCTTAGAGAGCTTGCAAAAATGGAGATTTCTGAAGCTGAAGATAAAATAGGGCCTCTTGAAGAAGAACTAAAGGTATTGCTTCTTCCAAAGGATCCTAATGACGACAAGAACGTAATTGTTGAGATAAGAGGTGGAGCAGGAGGAGATGAAGCTGCTCTATTTGCGGGCGATCTATTTAGAATGTACTCTAGATACGCTGAGAGAAGAGGATGGAAAGTAAGCCTTTTGAGTGCCAATGACACAGGAGTTGGTGGATTTAAGGAAGTTTCATTTATGATAAAGGGTAAGGGAGCTTATTCAAGGCTTAAATACGAATCAGGAGTTCATAGGGTTCAGAGGATACCGACTACTGAGTCTGGAGGTAGGATACATACTTCTACTGCGACGGTTGCGGTTTTACCAGAGGCTGAAGATGTTGAAATAGAAATAAATCCCGCTGATTTGAGGATAGACGTCTACAGATCTTCTGGAAATGGAGGCCAAAGTGTTAATACGACGGATTCGGCTGTTAGGATTACACATATTCCAACGGGTGAAGTGGTTTCGTGTCAAGATGAAAAGTCACAGCTCAAAAACAAGGAGCAGGCTTTAAAAATACTAAAGGCTAGACTTTACGATAAAGCGCTAAGTGAACAACAAAGCGAGCTGGCAGCTGAGAGAAAAAGTCAGGTTGGTACAGGCGATAGATCAGAGAGAATCAGAACTTACAACTTCCCTCAAGGAAGGATAAGCGACCATAGAATAAACCTTACATTATATAAGCTAGATAATTTCTTAGACGGGGATTTGGATGAGATGATAGATTCGTTGATTACAGTAGATCAAACTGAGAAAATGTCAGCATTTTAATGTATTTCCCAAATGTGCTTTTAAATAGTAAAGGCATGTGTATTTGGGTTTGATGGAAAAAACTAGATTCTTGAGACCGGGTTTATTGCCTGGTCTTTTTTATTTGCTTTTTTGAAGTCAGTATAGCAATGAAAAATATGTTTTAAATATTATGAGAGGAGGGATTTTTTTGGCTAAGGATGGTTTTAAAGGACTTGGAGTAAGTTCTGTTTCTAATAAGGATACTGAAATTTTAAGGATTTCTGAAGGTTTAAAAGTCGAGGACGAAAAAAGAATTAAAGATAGTTTAAAGAGTTACGCTAAGATGATTAATGATGGAAAGACTGTGATATTTCCAACGGAGACAGTCTATGGTTTAGGAGCCGACGGTTTAAACGAAAAAGCAGCGGAGAAAATCTACCTAGCTAAAGGAAGACCCTCAGATAATCCACTTATACTTCACATTGACAGATTTGATTGGATAGATAAGTTAGCTTATGACGTTTCGGATAAAGCGTGGGCAGTTATGAAGAAATTTTGGCCGGGCCCGCTTACTGTAGTGTTACAAAAAAGAGACGTTGTACCGTATAAAACAAGCGGTGGATTAGATACTATTGGAATCAGGATGCCTTCAAACAAAGTGGCAAGTATTTTTATAAATTTGGCTGATACTCCAATTGCTGCTCCTTCTGCCAATATTTCGGGAAGACCATCACCGACTACTCCTGAGCACGTGATATCGGAAATGAAAGGAAGGGTAGATGGGATTGTTACATGGGGTGATTGTAGCTATGGAATCGAATCTACAATCGTTGATTTTACAGGAGATACACCTACTATACTAAGACCTGGGGCAATTACAATTGGAATGTTAAAAGAGGTAGTTGGGGACGTTGTATATGACAAGGCAATAGATCCTAAAAAGAGATTGGATGACGAAAATATTGTAGCAAAGGCACCTGGAATGAAGTACACACATTACTCACCAAAGGCAGATGTTGTTATTGTGAGTGGAGAAGCGGAAAAATGTGTTAATTGGATAAGAGAAAAGACTGTGGAAAATTCTAAAAAAGATTTGAAGACCGCGGTAATGTGTAAGCAAGAAAATTTTTCTCTATATATGGAAAATAATTTGTCAGAAATCTATTCTCTGGGTAGAAATAATAATGAGGTGGCTAAAAATCTGTTTAAAACATTGATAAACCTTGATGATATGGGTTATGATGTGATATATTCTGAGGACTTCACTGACGAAGGAGTAGGGATGGCGATTATGAACAGACTTTTAAAATCGGCAGGATACAATGTACAAAAGGTAAGGTAAATTTACTTTGATTAATGTGTAAATATATTTTTGAGTTATATCATTAGAATATAGATAATTTAGTTTACATTATTAGATATATTTTATAAAATAGAATAGAGAGAATATAAGGAGGACGGTTATGAAAGTAGCTATTGGTTGTGACCACGGCGGATATAATCTAAAGATGAGCGTTATTGAGTATCTTAAGAAGATAGACGTTGAGGTAATTGACTTCGGTACAGACAACGACAAAGATAGTGTTGACTATCCAGAATTCGCTAAGGAAGTTTGTAAAAGAGTCGTTGATAAGGATGTAGACTTTGGCATATTGGTTTGCGGAACAGGCATAGGTATGTCTATAGCTGCCAATAAGATAGACGGAATCAGATGCGCAGTATTAAGCGATACTTTTTCTGCTAGGATGACTAAGATGCATAACGACGCCAACGTTATCTCACTAGGTGAGAGAGTCCTAGGTAAAGGACTTGCAATAGACATAGTAAAGGCGTATATGTCTGTAGAATTTGAGGGTGGAAGACACCAAAACAGAATAGAAAAAGTCATGGAACTTGAACACAAGTAGGAGGTTAGTTATGAAAAATGTAACAGTTACAGATCATCCTCTAATTCAGCACAAGCTGTCTATAATGAGGGACAAGGATACGGGATCAAAGGATTTTAGGGAACTTTTGACTGAAATTGCCATGCTGATGGGATATGAAGTCACTAAAGATCTAAATCTAAAGGATATAGAGATAGAGACTCCGATGAGAAAGATGAAAGCAAAGACTCTATCAGGCAAGAAGATTGCGATAGTACCTATATTGAGGGCAGGGATAGGAATGGTCGATGGATTGGTAAGCTTAATACCTGCAGCAAAAGTAGGTCACGTAGGTCTTTATAGAGATCCAGAAACTTTAAAACCCGTTGAATATTATTGTAAGCTACCTGCTGATATAGAAGAGAGGGAGATACTTTTGGTGGACCCTATGTTGGCTACAGGTGGCTCAGCAACTGCAGCTATAGAGTTACTCAAGGAAAAGGGGGCAAAGAACATAAAACTAGTAAACCTAGTAGCAGCTCCTGAGGGTATTGAAGAGGTGCATAAGTATTTTCCTGACATCGAGATTTTCGTAGCTGCGATTGATGAGAAGCTAAACGAGCATGGATACATAGTTCCAGGTTTAGGAGATGCTGGGGATAGACTTTTCGGTACAAAATAGGCAAATGGGGGTGGAGACATCCCTATTTTAGGTTAAAAGGGGTGAGACTATGGTTAAAACTAGGCCTGAGTGGGACGACTACTTTATGGAAATATGCGAGGTAGTAAAAACCAGGTCTACCTGTCTTAGAAGACAGATAGGAGCTATAATCGTAAGGGATAAACAGATATTATCAACAGGTTATAACGGGGCGCCAAAGGGTCTTGAGCACTGTCTCACGCTGGGGTGCCAAAGAGAAAAACTAGGGATACCATCGGGTGAAAGGCATGAGTTGTGTAGGGCACTTCACGCAGAGCAAAATGCTATTATACAGGCAGCTCACAACGGTATCAACATCAGCGGTTCAACACTTTACGTTACTACTAGGCCATGTGTAATGTGTGCTAAAATGTGTATAAACGCTGGGATAAAAAAGATAATTTACAGAGGTGAATACCCAGACGAATTATCTCTTGAGCTTTTAAGGGAAGCTGAAATTGAGCTTGTTAAATATGAAAAATAGCTAAGAGGTGATACTTTGGCAAAGAAGAAATTAGATTACAGAGAGCTGGGAAGGGTATATTCATTATTGTTGACCCTAGGCATAAATATGGTCGTATGCATAGGAATTTGTACTTATTTAGGTATATATCTCGACAGGAAATTCACTTCAAAACCCGCATTTACATTGGCGGGTGTTCTGATTGGAGTGTTGGCTGGACTTTGGTCAGTATTTAAAATGTTGAGAAGATATATAGAAAGGAAATAGTTATGGATGCTAAGCTTAAAGCACAGACCCAAAAAGTTGTAAAGGGAATGTTGGTATTCGGTGTCATAGGCACCGTGCTTCTTTGTTTGATTTCAATGCTGTTTCCCAAGTACGGTATGCTTGAATTGGTTTTAGGTCTTTGGCTAGGTCTTTTAGTAGCAATAGCCAATATAGTTCTAATTGCGCTTAACCTAGAAAAATCAGTGGATAAGGGCAAAAAACTCCAAGCAGGCATGTCGTATTACGGTGGATATATTATTAGATTGGTGTTGGCTGCAGCTGTACTTATATTAGCTGCCAAGGTTGAGTATTTTAATCTACTTAGTACGGCGCTAGGTCTAATAAGTTCACAAATTGTAATATTTATCGGGAGACTGATAAAAAAAATTTAGAAAGGAGGATTGTAGATGGAGTATCAAGCTAGGTGGCTTTTCAGTATAGGTCCGGTGAAGATCAGTGAAACTGTGGCTGCGAGTTGGTTGATAATAGCTGTTCTCGCGATTGCATCTTTCTTGCTCACCAGAAACCTAAAGAAGGTCCCTGAAACGAAAAGGCAGGTATTTCTGGAATTTGCATATATTAAATTCAGAGGTCTGGTAGTTCAGACTATGGGTGAAAATTTTGTAAAGAGAGTACCCAATATAGTGCCTTATTTGGGAAGTGTATTTCTATTCTTCCTACTATCAAACTGGGGTCCACTCTTCGGCTTAAGATCCCCTACTACAGATCTTAACACCACATTGGCGTGGGCTTTAATGACGGTATTCTTGATTTACTTTATGGGTATCAAATTTAACGGATTGGGCTACTTTAGTGACCTAATAGAACCGACTCCATTAATGCTACCTCTAAATATAATCGGCGAATTTGCACGTCCGATTTCACTAAGTTTCCGTCCATTCGGTAATATTTTAGGAGGATCTATAATAATGGCGTTGGTTTATAGTCTACTGGGCTATATATCAGGATTTTTACCAGGACCTAATTTAAAAATAGGTGAGTTTTTAATACCGGTCCCACTTCATATGTACTTTGACATATTCGCGGGTACATTACAAGCATTTATATTCTTAGTACTTACAATGGTATTTGTTGGAAGTGTGGCAGACGGACTGGAAGATGCAAAAGAATCAAAATAGGAAAATAAAAAAATCAAATAAAATCATAAGATAATTAGGAGGATTGAAATGGATAATTTAACTTTAGCGCAAAGTATTGCAATAGCAGGCTCAGCTATAGGAGCGGGTATAGCCGTAGCTACAGGTATAGGTGCCGGAGTCGGTCAAGGTTTCGCTGCAGGTAAGGCAGCAGAGGCAGTAGCAAATCAACCGGAAGCGAAGAGTGATATAATATCTACTATGCTTTTAGGTCAGGCGGTTGCAGAGTCTTCAGCGGTTTACGGACTAGTTGTAGCGATTATCTTACTATTCGTTAACCCTTGGATATAAGTTAAGGAGGTCGCCATATGAAACCATTGGTAGGCCTAGATTATGATTTCTTCATACAAATAGTTAACACAATAATCTTGTTTTTGATACTTAGAAAGCTTCTCTTTAAGCCAATCCAAAAGGTGCTAGCTGAAAGGGAAAAAGACATTCAAAAAGAATTAAAACAAGGTGAGAAGATAATAGCTGAGGGTAAGGCTCTTAGAGATGAATACAGTACAAAATTAAAGGAGATTAAGTCTGAGGGAAATCAGATAATCGACGAAGCGAAAAAAGAAGCTCAAAAAGAGTCAGACGCTATAATAAGTTCAGCTATGAGTCATGCGGAATCAATTAAGTCTAAGGCAAAATCAGATATAGAATCAGAGAAGAGAAGGGCAGTAAATGAGGTAAAAGACGATATCTCAAATATTGTCATCATGGCTGCGTCTAAGGTTATAGAAAAAGACATAGATGAGAAAGCACATGAAGAATTGATAGATAGTTTTATAGAAAGTGTTGGTGAAGCTAAATAATGAATGGTCTTGCTGCAAATAGGTATGCAGAGGCATTCTTTTATCTAAGTGAAGATGTCGATATGACGGATGTGTATTTTAGCGAGCTAGATGATTCTGTAAACACCATCGCTCAAAACAAGGAACTCTTTGACGTACTTAGGTCGCCTTTTATTTCTGAAGAGGAAAAGATAGCTGTAGTCGATGAGGTCTTTAAGGATATTAAAAATAAAGACGTGCTAAACTTCTTGAAAATACTTATTGAAAAACATAGGATAGGAGCGGTTATAGCAATCAGAGACAAGGTGAAAGGCCTAATAGAGGATAAGGAGAACATCGTCGAGGGCGAGGTTATTAGCGCAGTTGAGCTTGAACCATCTCAGGTCAAGACACTCGAAGAAAAACTTTCAAAAAAATATTACAAGACTGTCAAACTAACTGCGAAAGTCGATAAGGACGTCATAGGTGGCGTTCTCGTAAAAGTTGGAAATGAACAAATAGACGGAACAGTTAGAGGTCGATTAAATAGACTGAATGAGAAGTTGACAATTTTCATTTAGAAAAGGAGTGGACTCATGAATTTAAAACCAGAAGAAATTAGTTTGATTATAAAAAATCAAATTAAAAATTATGAGAATAAATTAGAGCTCTCCGATACTGGTAGTGTGCTAAATATCGGAGACGGTATAGCCACAGTCTATGGACTGGACAAGGCTATGAGTGGTGAGCTTCTTGAGTTTCCTGGAAATGTCTATGGGATGGCACTAAACCTAGAAGAAGAAACTGTAGGTGTGGTTATCCTTGGTGAGGACACAGGGATTAAAGAAGGAGACACGGTTAAAAGAACTGGTAGGGTAGTTGAGGTACCGGTTGGAGAACAAATGCTAGGTAGGGTTGTTAACGCACTAGGTCAAGCTATTGACGGCAAGGGCGAGATAGAGGTTGACAAGACTAGACCGGTTGAATCTCCAGCGCCAGGAATTATGCAGAGAAAATCTGTACACGAGCCTCTCGAAACAGGAATTAAGTCCATTGACTCAATGATTCCTATAGGTAGAGGACAAAGAGAGCTTATAATAGGGGATAGAGAAACAGGTAAGACTTCTATCGCCGTTGATACAATACTAAACCAAAAAGGAAAAGACGTAATATGTATTTACGTTGCCATTGGTCAAAAGAGATCTACTGTAGCACAGATGGTTAGAACTTTTGAGGAGTTTGGGGCTATGGATTATACTGTTGTAGTTTCAGCTACAGCTTCTGAATCAGCACCACTTCAATATCTATCACCATATACAGGAGCTGCGATAGGTGAGGAATTTATGTACAATGGCAAACATGTACTCATTGTTTATGACGACCTCAGTAAACAGGCCGTTGCATACAGAGAGATGTCACTTCTACTTAGAAGGCCACCAGGTAGGGAGGCTTATCCAGGGGATGTATTCTACCTACACTCAAGACTTCTTGAGAGAGCGGCTAAACTTAGTGACGATCTTGGAGCGGGATCAATGACTGCTCTACCAATAATAGAAACCCAAGCTGGTGACGTTTCAGCTTATATACCTACCAACGTAATATCAATTACAGATGGTCAGATATACTTACAACCTGAGTTATTTTATGCAGGTATAAGACCGGCGGTTGACCCTGGTATATCAGTTTCAAGGGTTGGTGGTTCAGCTCAGATTAAAGCTATGAAGAAGGTTTCAGGACCGTTAAAACTAGCTTATTCACAATATAGAGAGCTTGCTGCCTTTGCACAGTTCGGATCAGACCTTGATTCTGACACTCAGAGAAGGTTAGACCAAGGTAAGAGAATAGTAGAAACTCTAAAACAAAATGAACATACTCCAATCAAGGCAGAAAATCAGGTCATGACTATTTACGCTGTATTAAACGACTTACTTGATGATGTCGACATTGACAAAATTCAAGATTTCGAGATAAAAATGCACGACTACATGAATGAAAATTATCCAGAGATTGGTAAGAAGATACTAGCTAACGAAGATTATTCTGAGGACTTAGAAAAGGCAATGGAAAAATTCGTAGCTAAATATAATGACAGACAGAAAGATAGGGGATAGGTATGGCATCCGGAATAAAGGAAGTCAAAAATAGGATGCTTAGTATCGAAAGTACTAGGCAAATAACAAACGCTATGCAATTAGTTGCATCCTCCAAACTCAAAAAAGCAAAAGACAATGCTATGGGTTATAAGGAATATTTTGAGACTGTCTATGAAACTATGAGAGACCTAGCTGAAAGTGCAAGGAATGTAAATTCGGTATTTCTGAGAAAACAGGAAGTCGAAAGGAAACTATTTATAGTAATTGCGGGAGATAGGGGTCTTGCTGGCGGATACAATTCAAATGTATTTAAAGCGAGCCAGGAAAATATCAAACCAAAAGATAAAATCTGTGCCATCGGGAAAAAATCTGTCGACTATTATACAAGAAGGGGCAGGACGATGGTAGATTCAGTGACAAATATTGAGAAGATTAGCTTTGAAGATGTTGAAGCTATGGCAGAACTTATCATAAATGAATATCTTGAGGGCGAGATAGAGGAAGTAAACATAATATATACTGAATTTATATCTACTCTAACTCAGGAAGTAAAGGTGAGAAGACTATTGCCACTTAGCCACGACATGATAGAAAGAGATGATGATGCGCAAACTAACTGGGGTAAGTCAAATGCACAACCGGCAATACAGTTTTTGCCATCAGCTAATGCGGTTCTTGAAAATCTGATCCCTATGTATTTGACCACTGTAATCTACGGAGCCATAACTCAGTCTTTCGCTTCTGAACAGGGAGCTAGAAGGACTGCGATGGAATCAGCCACAGATAATGCAAAGGAAATGATATCAAATCTAGAGTTAATTTACAATAGAGCTAGACAGACAGCTGTAACCCAAGAGATTGCAGAAATTGTTGGCGGTGTAGAGGCTTTAAAATAGGAGGAAATTAATGAGTAATATCGGTAAAATAGTACAGATTGTCGGAGCCGTACTCGATGTTAAATTCGATAGCGAAAAAGACCTTCCTAACCTACTAAATGCTTTGGAGATAAAGCATGGAGATGAAACTATTATCGCAGAAGTTGCGCAACATATAGGAGATGACGTTGTTAGATGTATAGCGATGAGTTCAACAGATGGTTTGGTTAGGGGAATGGAAGCTGTAGACACAGGTGCGCCAATTAGTGTACCTGTTGGCGAAAACACTCTCGGAAGGGTGTTTAACGTACTCGGCCAGGCAATTGACGAAAAAGATTTTGATGAAAATACGGACAGGATGCCTATCCATAGGGTGGCACCTGCTTATGATGAACTGGAAACTTCAGCTGAGATACTTGAAACAGGAATCAAGGTTGTAGACCTACTTGCTCCATATCTTAAAGGAGGTAAGATAGGACTTTTCGGTGGTGCCGGTGTTGGTAAGACGGTTCTTATACAGGAACTTATCAACAACATTGCGACTCAACACGGTGGTATATCAGTTTTTGCTGGTGTTGGGGAGAGAACTAGGGAAGGTAATGACCTTTACCACGAGATGACTGATTCAGGTGTTATCAAAAAGACAGCGATGGTGTTTGGACAGATGAATGAGCCGCCTGGTGCGAGGATGAGAGTTGCACTTTCAGGTCTTACAATGGCGGAACACTTCAGGGATGAAGAAAACCAAGACGTACTTTTATTTATAGACAATATATTTAGGTTTACACAAGCGGGTTCAGAGGTTTCTGCCCTACTAGGAAGGATGCCTTCTGCGGTTGGTTATCAGCCAACACTTGCTACTGAAATGGGTAACCTACAGGAGAGAATAACATCTACTAACAAGGGTTCAATCACTTCTGTACAGGCGGTATACGTACCGGCTGACGACTTGACCGACCCTGCTCCTGCGACGACATTTACGCACTTGGACGCAAAGACGGTATTATCTAGACAGATATCATCTCTAGGTATATATCCGGCGGTTGACCCACTAGAATCTACTTCAAGGGTACTAGATCCAAAGATCGTAGGAAAAGAACACTATGATGTAGCTAGAAGGGTACAATCAATACTTCAAAGATATAAAGAATTACAAGATATCATAGCCATCTTAGGTATGGATGAGCTTTCTGATGAGGACAAACTAGTTGTTGCTAGAGCGAGAAAAATCCAAAGGTTCCTTTCACAACCATTTACAGTTGGGGGGCAATTTACAGGTATTCCTGGTAAATACGTACCAGTAAAGGAAACAGTGAGAGGATTTAAGGAAATACTAGACGGAAAGCATGACGATCTTCCAGAGTCAGCCTTCCTATTTGTAGGTACAATAGAGGACGCTGTTGAAAAAGCCAAAGGAAGTGGTAAATAATGTTTAACTTCAAACTCGTTACTCCTGATGGAATAAAAATTGATCAAGATGTTGAAATGGTCATTGTAAGAACTGAATCAGGAGATAGGGGAATATTAGAAAATCACAGACCATTGGTAGCTAACGTCAAGGCGAGTACACTCAGATACAAGGTCAATGGACAGTTTAGCGAAGTGGAAATCGAGGATGGATTTTTAAAAGTTAATAAGACTGGTACTACAGTCGTGACAAGATAAAATAAATACTTGAGTATTTTTAAAATCTTGTATATAATAAATATAGAGTGTTAGATAACACGAAGGGGCTTACCACCTTGGGTAGGGCTTCCTTCGTGTTATTTTTTTTGAGTTTTTGGAGGTGCTTATGATTAAGGTAAACGGAGAAATACTAGAAGAAAACTTCGACAACATCCACTCGATGCTTAGCTTCCTAGGTTATAGAAGTGAGATTGTCGTTGTTGAATTAAATGGAGAAATATTAAAGAGATCTGAGTTTGGAAATATTCCGATTCGAGATGGGGATAAGGTTGAGATAGTTTGTTTCGTAGGCGGGGGTTAGTATTTTATGAATAAGGAAAAAATTATTGAGGAGATATCAAAGAGAAATTCCCCCGAAGTAAATGATAAGCTAAGAGATTCTCATGTGGTTATATTCGGGGCTGGAGGTCTTGGTTCAAATTTAGCTACCATGCTTGCTAGAGTCGGAGTGGGAAGGCTTACGATCATAGATTTTGATGAAGTGGAATACTCAAATCTAAATAGACAGTATTATTTTTTGACTGATATAGGAAAAAAGAAGGTATATGCAATCAAAGAGCATATAGAAAATATTAATCCATCTGTAAAGGTCGACGTTATTAATTCTGAGGTTACTGAGGAAAATATAGAGGATATTTTTTCACGTATAATGGATGGTTCTGTGATATGTGAGTGTTTCGATAAAAGTGATGCAAAGATGATGATTTTTGAAAAAGTCATGGAATTAAATTCTAGTGATGAAAATGAACTGAAGTTGGTAATGGGATCTGGGATGGCAGGAGTTGGAAATTCAAATGAGATGAGGGTAGTAAAATTTGGTGAAGACGTGTATATATGTGGCGATCAAAAGACAGAGGCAGGAATAGAACATGGAGTCATGGCGCCTAGGGTCGTACTATGCGCCGCCCTTCAAGCTAATACTGCCCTGAGTATATTGACTGGAAATAACGCCATATGATAAACAGATTTTATATAGACAGATAAAACATAATAAAAAAATTATAAATTAAAATGCTATAAGGAGAATTACAATGGAAAATCACGATGTAAAAAATGACAAAGGAATAAAAGAAGATAAGCTAGTTATCGCTGGTAAGGAATTTAATTCTAGATTTATACTTGGCTCAGGGAAATATTCCCTCAAGTTAATAGAATCTGCTATAAATAATGCCGGAGCTGAGATAATAACATTGGCTTTAAGGCGTGCTGTTGGAGGAAATGTAGAAAATATTTTGGATTATATTCCAAAAAATGTAACCTTGCTTCCAAATACTTCTGGGGCGAGAAATGCTGAAGAGGCAGTGAGGATAGCAAAGATGGCTAGGGAATTAGGCTGTGGCGACATGGTTAAGGTTGAGGTTATAAGAGATAGCAAGTACCTACTTCCAGACAACCACGAGACTATTCGCGCGACAGAGATATTAGCAGAGGATGGATTTATAGTTATGCCATATATGTATCCCGATCTAAACGTGGCTAGAGATTTGGTAAAGGCCGGTGCAGCTACCATTATGCCGCTCGCTTCACCTATTGGATCAAATAGGGGATTAGTTACCAAGGAATTTATACAGATAATAAAAAATGAGATAGAACTACCTGTAATTGTAGATGCTGGAATAGGTGCACCGTCACAGGCATGCGAGGCAATGGAGATGGGAGTTGACGCCATTATGGCAAATACCGCAATTGCAACTGCTGGAGATATTGAGCAAATGGCAGAAGCTTTTAAGTTGGGTATTGAAGCTGGAAGGCGTGCCTATTTAGCAAAGCTAGGAAGAGTTAGAGATAAGGCAAGTGCTTCATCACCTCTTACCGGTTTTCTAGACTAAGTAATGAATTATAAAAAA
>JASBZE010000045.1 GCA_029983575.1 Peptostreptococcaceae bacterium | reverse complement strand
GAGAGTTCCTCTTTTTTTATGTATTTCTGTAACATATGTTATATCACACTACACAGTTGTAAAATTATATATTGTATTCTTCTGATTCGAAAGTGATAATGTCTTAAGACTCAATCATCATATTTATCGCTTACTATTCGAATTTTCCTTTATAGTGTCAATACTACCTCGCCTACTTTGAAAATTTACATATGTATCGCTAGTACTACATTTAAATACTTTCATTTAATTTCTTTAAATCCATTAATTTTAATATAACATCCTCTACCTCAGTGAGTTGATTGATTTCATTTCTATATCTAGCCGAATGCTTTATTCCCTTGAGATACCAACCTATGTGCTTTCTCATCTCTCTTACGGCTACATACTCTCCCTCAAACTCAACTGCCATCTTCATATGTTCTATAGCTGTGTCTATCTTCTCCCCTACACTAGGAGGTTTGATAATCTCTCCAGTTTTTATATAATGGTTTACCCTATCAAAAATCCATGGATTTCCTTGGGCACCCCTACCTATCATAATCGCATCACAATCGGTTTTTTTTCTTATGTTTACAGCATCTTCAAATGTAAATATATCGCCATTTCCAATTACTGGTATATTGACTTCATTTTTAATCTCTTCTATTATATCCCAGTCAGCTTTTCCTGAATAATATTGCTCTCTAGTTCTTCCGTGAACAGTTATTGCCGATATTCCAGATTCCTCGGCAATTTTTGCTATCTGAACGGCGTTTACATGCTCATCGTCCCAGCCTTTTCTAATTTTTACAGTAACAGGCTTCTCAGAATATTTAACTACCCTCTCCATAATATTTCCCGCTAGTATAGGATCTTTCATAAGAGCTGACCCGTCTCCATTTTTAACGACTTTTGGCGCGGGACATCCCATATTAATATCAAGTACTACGTTTGGATACTCATTTAAAATCTCAGCTGCAGTAGCCATAAAATGAGGTTCGGATCCAAAAATTTGAATTGCCACTGGCCTCTCTTCCTCTCTAATCGTAAGCATCTTCAAAGTGTTTTTATCTCCATAAGAGAGTGCCTTTGCGTTTATCATCTCAGTATAGAGAAGCCCACAACCGTGTTTTTTGCAGACCATCCTAAATGGAAGATCGGTAACCCCTGCCATTGGTGCCGAAAAAACCTCATTATCTATTTCAACATCTTTACTAAATCTCATCAATTCACCTACCTAGTTTTTCTTTTTTTATTATCTATGGTTTGTTGTTTGTCTTTTTTAAATCATAAAATCTTATAAATAAATTCTTCTTATTTCTTCTAATTTCTGCTTATTTCATAATTCGGTATTTAACACGTAAAAAGGGATGATTCAAAAGAATCATCCACAGATTTACAATTATCTGCTTAGTAACTCTCTAAAAATCTGAGTCACCCATAGCTAAATTTCTTAAGTAAACCCCTAATAGGGATTATTTATTTTTATCATAAATTATCTTGAGTCCATAAAGTGTCAACATCGGGTCGATATGATCAATTCTATCTGTCTCAGAAGAAATAAGATTAGCAAGTCCACCAGTGGCGATAACTTTTATATCTCCTCCTCCAAGCTCTTTTTTCATAGTGTCGACTATCTTATCGACCATACCCGCATATCCAAACACCATACCGGCTTGCATGGCTTGTGTAGTACTCTTACAAATAGTCATTCCCGGATTTAAAAGCTCAACTCTAGGAAGTTTCGACGCATTTTGAAAAAGTGCTTCTGATGAAATCTTAATACCAGGTGCGATTACCCCGCCCAGATACTCTGCCTTATCAGAGATAGCACAGAATGTAGTCGCCGTACCGAAGTCTATGATTATAAGTGGGTAACCGTACTTTTCGATTCCCGCAACGGCATTTACAATCCTATCCGCGCCTACTTGCTTTGGATTATAGTATTTAATATTAAGACCCGTCTTAATACCCGGCCCTATAATTAGTGGATTGATATTACAATACTTCTTACAGAAATTTTCTAGAGAGTGCATAACATCCGGCACTACTGAAGAAATAATAATGCTCTCTACCTGACTTAGTTCAAATCCAGAATGGGCAAATAGATCGTTTATGAGCATTCCATATTCATCTGAAGTCTTTTGTTTATCTGAACCTATCCTCCAAAACTTTATTAACTTGTTTCCCTCGTAAACACCGAGAACAGTGTTTGTATTTCCTACATCAAATACCAATAACATAATTTTTCCTATCCATTAGTCTAAATTTTAGTGCTTTCTAATTTTTTTCATAACACCAACAACCGCTGAAACAACAACTGCTGCCAAAATAGCTTCTGGCACTCCATTTGTCACAGCTATGGCTCCAATTATCTTGGCTGCTGAACCTGACTTTCCTATTACTTCTAGATATCTTTCAGCATACAATATATATATACTACCCAAAACACCCACTGTGTTAATCATTGATGCTAAAAATCCTGTAATAGGAGCTGCGGTTTTTATGCTCACCTTGAAAATACCCATATAAATGTAATAAGCCAAAAATCCCATAAGTACCCTTGGCACTACTGATATCACTGGGTTCATAAATAGAAATGATGCTACACTTGGGTTTAGTACTGCTCTTAAAAGACTCGTAACTCCAAACACCAAACCTATCACTGCACCAACTAGCGGTCCTTCTAATATCGCACCTATGATTACTGGCAGATGCATAATTGTCGCCTGCACTGGCCCTATTGGAATATATCCAAGTGGCGTAATCGATAGCATTATGGATATTGCAGAAAGAACACCCATGATAACCAACTTCCTCACGTTCAATGTCTTTACATTTTCGACTGTTGCAATGTTTTTATTCATTTTTATCCTCCGTTCCAGCTCAGTCACGATGCCGGACTTCCTATATTATATTTATGCAGGGTCAGACTCACTTTGATGTCCGCCTTTCACAAATACAATTTTAACAAAGCGATAAAGCATTGTCAATATATTTGACCGTTGATTTTAATTTATATGTGTCTAAGATAACATTAATAAATTTTGTATATACTTATTGCCACTTAATAAACTTTCCAATGAAAATATAATTCCACTGATTCCTTCTAGTAAACTCAAATATGATTTCTTTGTTTCAAAAAATCGTTCAAATTTTTTATTTTCTGTAATTAGATTAATAAAATCTACTTTTTCTCTATCTGTAATTATATTGAGAGACAGCTTTTCTTGTAATAAACCTGAATATCCGTGACATAATATAATTTCTCCAATATTCATGTCCGCAACATTTCTTTTAAGAATATTATGTGAAATATTTATATATTTTTCATTATTTATACCTAAACGATTTATTGAATTTAATAATGCTATTGCTATACTTCCTGAACCATAACACCAACTTTCAATGTAATTTGGTTGTTTTTTTGCCATGATTTGGTTTTTATATTCATAGGGGGAAATCTGGCTCCCAAAATACAATTGCTTTGCATTAAAAACATTTAAATATATGTCAATAATTTTAGAACAATTATGAATAATTGTTTTTGTAATATAACCTTTCTCTACAGATTTCGATAATGCGTAAAGTATAGATATTATTCCATGTGATAATCCTAAATTAATGGATCCTTCTTTAAAGTAATCTTTAAAGATATCGTTATGAAGATTGTTTTTTTCTATATGATATTTCGGTAACATATATCCATTGAACTCTTTTTCCTCAAATAAACTCTCCAAAAATTTTATAATATCCCAAATTTTTCTATTATTTTTCATATACTCTAATTCAACGAGATAACTTATAACTCCCGAAACACCATAAATTAGATCATAGTACTCAGTACGCATACCATTTTCTATTCTGTAACTTTCTACTTTTTTTTCTGTGTATATTGCCAAGAAAATATTTATATCTTTTGAAAAATTACATAACATTCCTGTTTTTTTAGAAAATACATCGAAGGAGAAAGCTGCCAATCCCAAACCAGTAAACATAGATATTTCAAATGGATAACCATTTTCTATCCTATTTTTTACGATATATGCTATCCTATAAACCATATCCACAAACATATCTTTGTATTTTTCATCGAAATAATCATATAAAATACCTATAGAAAGTACAAATACATACATCTCCTCATCATAGATAAAATCCTTCTTACTTTTATAATCTAATACCTTTATGTATTTATCAATAATATTTAGTATTTTATCATTAATTATATGTTTCTCCATTATAACTCTTACTCCTTATATATTTATTTCTAGATATTATTTCCTTTAATGCATACTTAATTAATTCTAGGTACTTATTTTCTAATGTATTATCACCATTTAGCCTATTACAGTACATATGAATTAGTGAAAATATGATATTATCTCTTTCATCATCTCCATATGACTCCAGTTTTGATTTGATTTTTCTCATTTCTTTTTTCCTGCATAATAGTTTTTGTTCATCAATCCTTGTTTTTATAGGCATTTCACCATTTATAATAGTTTCGATGAACGGTATAATGTATTCTTTCATACTCCTATAATATTTTTTATTGTTATTATCCACAACATTCTTATGTAGTTTAATGTATATTTCTTCGTAATCATAATAGAATTCCAATAATATTGTTAATATACCTATAGTGTATAATTGAAATTCTTGATATCTATCTAGCGTATCTATTTTATATAACTCATTTATGTGGATTATTAATTTTGTATCTGCATCAAAAAATGTCTCTATGTCATCTATTAGGTTTATGCCCCCATATCGATTAGTTTCTTGATAGTACGTACAAATATCCACATCTTTTATTGCTCCTGTTTTAGAAAATTCATTAAATTCTCTAAATAGGGTGACTATTTGTTTATCATCTTCATTATCATTTAATTTTATTCTATATCGAATATGTTCACCCTTTATATCTTGATATCTTACAACGAATTTTTTTTGAATATTTATATTTTTTTTATTTAGTTCTCCTATCCAAATCAAAATATCCCTGTCTCTATTCTTACTATAATACAACTTTAGGTATATCCAATTATTAGAAAAATGAAAATATATGTTTGATTGATCATATCTTATTGAATCATTTTTATACAAATATTCATCATTTTCTTTTTTATATCATTTTCTTCATTATATACAGAAACAGTTATTTCTGAACAAAACCTCTGTAGTCTTTCGTCTTTTACTACCGGTTGGTGATCTTTGTCGTACTCAACTTCCTCAAATAAAGATATCTCTCTTTTTCTAGAATATTTATATATGTATTCTAGATCAGTTTCATCACATATATTTATTAAAAGCCTATTATCATCATCTGTCAAATACACATATTGTGGTATCTTGTACATTTCGAATATTTCTTTAATTTTATCCTTAAACGATACTATATTTTCTGTATTTAATAAGTTATTTTCTACTTTCCATCTCTTCATATTAATATAAATATCGTCTATCTTAACTCTAGGTATGTACGTAAACTCATTATTAATAGCGGACCTTATGACGTCTAATACGCTGATCTCATTATTAGTCAAGTTATATAATATTTTGTTTAATCTAGATTTAGTGTAAGAGTTCAACATATCATTACTTACTATCTTAATATTATTTCCAGTTTTGTTATCTATAACATTGATTTTATTATTTATATCTATATAAACAAATATATCTTTTATATTTATTTTTCCATTCCAATGAGTTTTGATCGATATTGGTAAATGACTATCTGTTATTTTTTCATAATTTCTAATATTGAGCATTCTAGTTTGATTTGTAATTTCTCTAATTTCAACCAAAGATATATTTTTTTTATTTTCTATTGATTTATCACATCTTCTTATAAATGACAAATACTCATCATATAAATTATTATCTAATACACAAGAAAATCTATTAATCATTTGCCCCGCTCTGTTCGAAGAAGCAATGGGTGCTAATATGATATCATGTTTATTATGTTCTTTTCTTAGAATAAAATTAATATCAAAAGTGTCTATATACTCGTATTTATCTTCACCTTCTTTTACACATAATGAAATTAATTTTTCTGTATCCAAATATACTTCATCTTTGCCGTTGATTATAGCCTCATTTATTGAATTTCTAATGTAAGATTTTATTGATAGGTAGTTTTCACAATCTTGCACATCCAAATACTCAAGCTGATATATGTCATATATCAAGCCGTTTCTGTTTTCTTCAAATAAATCTAATATATTAATCTTACTATTATATCCATAGGTGTCTAGGAATTTATATTTAAATTTTTTGTATCTATCACATTTGCTAATGTTTATTCTAGATATATTATTTATAAATCTTTCAACTTCTTCTTTCACCTGTACGCTTATTGTCTTCTCACGTAAAGATAGTTTTCTAGTTACATGAACGTAATTATTACTCGATACTATTTTTTCCATAATACTATAAATATACTTTAGATGTTCTATGTTATTATCGTGATTATATTTAGATATATATCTTTCTATCTTCAATAATGATGATAATAATTCACTACAAGGCCTATTTTTATTTAACCAATCTAATATATGTTTAAGTGAGTCCTCATGGAATGCTATCGGAAATAAATCAGTAATTAAATAACCACAGTCAATTAAGTTATTAATTATTTTGTCTACTTTTTCTTCCGATACTCCTGAATAATCATTCATAACTTTACGCTTAAGAATATCTCCTCTAATTCCTCTTTCGCATAGTTCCAAGATCTCTTCAATTAAGTAACTTTTTTTTATTAATATTTCACTCATATTATTCATGCTATTACTTATATCGACCACATCATTATTTTTTATCATATTTCCAATAGTATGTAGATCTTGGTTACTGTAAAAAAATAGTCTATCAAGATTCCTTTTATCACTTTGTATTAGATAAACTAATTTATATAACCATTCTGTATCTATTTTAGCAAAATTCATGAAACCATTAGAATCCAAGACTAAGTTTGTCTTATCCGCAAAATATCCCATTTCTACTCCTGATGAAATCCCAAATGGTGTAGGTCTAGTTACTGTTCTTCTTATATAATTTTTTATGCTCATATTTAACTGTTTTTCTGTTTTTTTTGTTAACTTTTTACATTTATATGTATTATATAGAGCTAAATTACTGATCATTAAAAGATCATTTATATTTATATCAAATCTTATGCTGTTAGTAAGTTCCTTAATACTATTGTAGTTTTCAATTTTATTTAAAGTATTAAATGGCAAAGACGGAACCCTTACCATGAATATATCCGATATTTTATAGTTTAATTTCAAAACTATACCTCCTCTATGCTTTCATTATTAATAAGCATTATATAAATTTCTATATATTTCACACGTTTTCATAAGAAATTCATGATTTCCCGTATTTAAAATTCTACCATTGTCCATTACTATGATTCTGACATCTTCCCTTAATGCAATTCTTTTAAACCTATGCATTACTACTATAAGAATTTTATTAGAAACTTCTGAAATAATTTTTTTTTGCATCATTTCTTCAGATATAGAATCTAAATAAGAATTAGGTTCGTCTAAAATAACTAAGGATGAGTTTTTATAAAAAGTTCTTGCTACTGATAATTTTTGCCACTCTCCTTCAGATATTTGTGTCCCATTATCAAACCAATATCCAATTGTTGAATCTATATCATCATTTTTTTTATTTAATATGGATTCTATGTCAAATTTTTTTACAATTTTTCTAAGTCTATCGTTATCATCTGACATTACAACATCTCCATAAATTATGTTTTCTCTGTAAGTACCTTCATATTTAACAAAATCTTGAAAAAGCGTTGAAATACACTTCATATATGAAGATTTATCTATTTTTCCTAAATCAAATCCGTTAACCAATATCTCACCCTCATAATTATCATAAAATCCCATAACTAAATTTAATAAAGTGCTCTTGCCTGATCCATTTCTTCCAACAATAATATATTTTTTCCCATTTTCAAATTCTATATTTATATTTTGTAAAATTTTTCTATCTTCTTTATAATTATATGACATGTTTTTAATGGTTATCTTTTCTATCTTATCTATAAGTATATCTTCTTTTAATATATTATTTTTTTTATCACTATCCATATCTATAAAAGAAAAAAATACATCTAATTCTAAGTTATCTTTACTTATTTTCGTTAAAATCTCAAGTAATGATGAAATTGTATTCTTACTCTGGTTAATAGATTTTATAAAAACAAAAACATCTCCTATTAATATATTATTAGCAATAACGGATATTAATAAATAAACGTATATTAATACATCTATTAATATTTCTATTAAATTTACAAAAAAAATCCATATCTTATATTTCTTTAGTATTTTAATGTCCGTTTTTATAAAACTCTTCTGCTTAGAAGACAGCATATCTATAAAATAGTTGCCAATATTATTTAATTTTATTTCTCTAAAATAGTTTTCTTTCGAAAACATATATGATATATACCATAATTTTCTTTCCATATCCGTTCTTTTAAATCTTATAATATAACTATCAATACTAAACTTTAGTAATAATATAAATTCCATAATTGGCATTATAACCATAAAAAAACAATAGCCTTATTAAAATTTATAAGAATTACCATATAAGTGCATAAGGATATAAGATTACGTATTATGTCTATAAAAGACATTATATAGGTTCCAACAACACTTGTACCACTTTCATTCGCTCTTTTAATTTCATCATAAATTTTACTGTCATGAAAGTCACTTAACTGTAGTTTATTTATAGTTTTTAATACCATATTTACTATATGCCTCTCCATATTTCTGTCAAAACGTGTTCGAAAAATATCCATATAATTACTTCTTATGCAGTCTATTATTTCAATTAATAAATATAAAAGCATATATTCTATGATTTTATTTCTATCTAACATACCTAGTTGTATTTTATTAACTATAAACTTAATAAGGAATATAGATATCACTGGAAAAACCGCAGATAACAATGTATCTATAATTAAAATAACAAAACCAAAATTATCAAATTTATAAATCAGTTTAATAACTTTTACAAAATTACTGTTCTTTATTTTTTTCATATTCCAACCCCATGTAGTAACTCTATCAAATATTATAAATCATTTATGTATCTATTCCCAATCCGATCAGTGCTATTATCCCATTAAAAAAAGAATGTCCTATAATCGATGGTAAAAGATTTTTTGTCTTATAGTAAACAAACGAAAATAAAAGTCCGCTAATAAATTTATCAACAAAAAATATATATCCCGGATTTGCATGTACGTACGCAAACGCTAAACTAGAAATAAAAATCCCAAGTTTACTGAATTTAAAAAGTTTAAATACTATCAAATACCTAAATACGTATTCCTCTAATAATGGGTGAAATACCGATATATTAATGAAGTAAACTATACTGTTTAAAACACCTATTATAACATCATAATTATAAGCATCTTTATTATAGTTTGTGCTATATGCAAAGACGAAACTAGATAACACTGACATAGCAATCATAATCATTACTAAAATAAAAATATATTTTAAATCGTTACGAATACCATAAATATTTATAATCTTTTGTTTATGCAATATATGCACAAAAAATACTAAAACTGGTGTAACTAAAATTATATATAAAATACAAAGTATAGAACTCTCATTCATATTTTCTTCTCCATATAAAATTGTCACTGTCAAAAATAAAATCATAGCAGTCCATGCTACCTCATAATCACTTGTTTTTCTACATAGGATTTTTTTCATATTTATATTACACCCCTTGATAGTTTTTTTATACCTTAAAAAATCTAGAAGGTATTCATGGTAAATCTATTTATGAATACCTTCCTATATAATACTATAAAGATTGTTTCACAGTTGTTAAAATATATCTTCCTTGCTTGTAGTCCCAGGGCATCTCTTTATACTTCCGCATCCCGGTTTAACGGAACACATATTAACACTCGGAAAACAATTATGCTTTTTGGTATATTTGTATCCCTCTTTACAATAATTAATAGAAATGTTTATAGTTATTCCTATAGTGCCTTTACCCTTACCTTTAAATTCAATAGATTCTCTTGCTTTTCTAATGTCTAGATCTAAATCTTCGTAATTCCTCATAATACTCCTCCCATTTCTTATTATAAATATTACCCTTTCGAGTATTTTTATGATAAACTATTATACATAAAAATAATACCAACTTTTGTACTAAGTTTAAAAATATATTTAACAAACTATTACAATATAAAGAAATTACTGTATATCTAAACAAACATTAAGCAAAAAAGGAGTATAGACATGAAAAAAATAAATAGAGAAAATATATCAGAATATTATTATAATACCACTAGTGCTATAGTAAACGCAGGACCTAAAACTTCTTTAGCACTCAACTTATTTCTACAAATAACAATAATAATTTCATGCCTTTTATATAAGGATTTAGGAATAAAATCCTTATCTTTCATTCTAATATCCGTTATATCCTACTTTAACTTTTTAAACGCTCTTACAAACAGAGTACTTCAAGTTATTAATTCAGATAAATCTACCTTTGCAATTTTTTTATTTTATCTCTGCAATATACTTAATATAACCATATTATCTGACTCAAATTCAGTTATTTGGTTAATTATTTTTGCCTACATGATTTATATAATTATGTATTTATCCATTTCCAAGATAATGGGAGGCGACAAAACACTAAAAGTTACAAAGAAAATATATAACGCATCAACTATTTTAGTATTAATAATATACGTAAACGAATCTCTGGCAAAAACATCCGTAAGTAAATACTATCCATTGATATATTTATTATTAATACTTTTATTTCCCTTGGTTTATTTAGCTATAAATATACCTAACCTAAAAATGATTTCTCCACAAAAAAAATAATGGTTTTAGCAATTTTTATTGTAAATATATTAAATTATTTGTTAGCTACACAATTATATATTAACAAAATTTATATAGACCTTATGCTAGTGTACAGTATTATGGCTGCGATATTATCCTTTAAATCTTTTAGTAGTATAAGCATTTTGTTAGGAACCAAGATAAAAAATTTATCAAAGGATAATTTTCTAAAGTCACTAATGATCATATTTTTTATAAGTTGCGTGGTTTTTATTTTGGGTATTGAGCCAAGAGGTCTGACAGTAGCAATTGTATTTTTAGTAATAATAAAATCAACAGACTTATATTTTTCTTACGTGGCATTAATCAATGAAGATATTTATAGCTTAATAATAAATAATGAAGATGCATCCATAAAACTTGTAAAAAAGGCTATAGATGGATATAAAGCAAAAGAAAAAAGTAGAAATCAACTTGCAAAATTCTTACACGATGATATTTTACAAGACATCATTTTTACTAAGAATAAAATTGAGAATATATATGATGAGTTAAATATATTATTTGACAATAATACAGAAAGCACATCATATGATTCAAACTGGGAATTAATAAAAAATACTATATATATTGATAATTTAAAAACTGACTATCTAGAAATTAATGAAAGCATTGATAAAGTTATAAGTAATATTCGAAATAATATATTGCTATACAATCCCATGCTAGAAAACTCAGAAGATGCTGAAAAGGATATTTACGAATTGTTATTAAGTTTGACTAAGAGGTTCAAAACTCCTAATAAGCATGTAGAACTTATAATTGACTTAAATAATGATATAAACTATCCTCTTTCTAGTTTTATATACAGAATAGCTCATGAACTTTTGTCAAACTCACTAAAGCATTCGAAAGGAAATAATATTACCCTACTTATACTTGTAAGATACGACAAGGTGTATATAAATATAGCTAATTTCGGTGACCAATTCTTTGACATTAATTCATTTAATCCCGGACATTATGGATTAGCTATTCTTAAAGAAGATATCTTTAGTTTCGGTGGTAATATTACATCGAAAAAAAATCTAGATGAATTCCCCGGAGAGTATATATTAAAAAATAATCCAGGGGAATCTTCTGAATGTACCAATATATTAGTAACATTACCAGTAAAAATCTGGAGAATATAAATGATATCATAGTAGATAAAATAATAATATTATAATTAGTTTTAATTAAGGAGGACACATGAAGATATTAATAATTGAAGACCATAAAATGTTTTATGAGTCGATTTCTACCGAATTAAATAAAAGGTCAAATTCTATGAATGTAGACTATATAACAAACATAGACATGTTAAAAAATATAGCATTTTTAAGAAATTATGATATTATCCTCATGGATATAAACTTAGCAAAATTATGTGAAAATATAGATGGATTTATTCTTACAAGAGATGTGTTAAAACTATATCCAGATGCAAAAATAATAATGCTCACAGCCTTTGATAATATTTCATTTATTGATAAAGCTAAAGAATGCGGTGCTAGAGGTTTTTTTTCTAAAGATAAATCTACTAGTGAACTCATAAATGTAATTTATAAAGTGTATGAAGGTCAATTATATTTTGAGGAAAAAAAAGACAACTGTAAATTAACTAGAAAGGAATTAGAAGTAGCTCTATTATATTGTAGCGGCTTATCTAGATCACAGGTTGCTAAGAAGTGTTATATAAGCATGAGCACATTGGCTTCTTACTTAAATTCCATATATTCAAAGCTAGAGGTTAGAAACTATCAAGAATTTTGTATTGAAATGACTCGGCAAGGTTACACAGGTATATTATAATATTTGTTGGTTAAATTTTATACTATTCTAGAATTGTGTTTTAAATTCTCCTTTTGGGTATATCATATCTATATAAATATTATGTGTTTTTGGAAGGAGATTTTTATATGAAAAGACCAGAATTAAATTTAGATAAAAAATATAAACTATTTATTGGCGGAGAGTGGGTTGACTCAGAGGGCTCAGTAACCTATGAGACATATTCCCCAGCTGATGGTTCACTATTAGCTGAAATTTCAGAAGCTTCAAAGGCAGATGTCGATAAGGCTGTAGATGCTGCATGGGATGCTTTTGAATCATTCAAACACTCTACTCCAAAGGAAAGAGCCAAGATTTTAAATAAAATAGCTCAGATAATTGATGAAAATAACGAACGTCTAGCTATGATTGAAACTATGGATAACGGAAAACCAATCAGAGAGACTTCTAAGATGGATATACCTCTCGCTGCTGATCATTTCAGATATTTTGCAGGTGTAATTCTATCTGATGAAGGCACTATAAATAGATATGATGAGAGAAATCTATCTCTAGTAATAAGAGAACCACTTGGAGTTGTAGGTCAAATTGTTCCATGGAACTTCCCATTTTTGATGGCTGCATGGAAGTTGGCTCCTGCTATTGCTGCTGGTGACTGTATAGTAATTAAACCATCTTCAACTACTTCTCTTTCTATTTTAGAGCTTATGAAGTTGATTGAGGACGTTGTTCCTAAGGGTGTAATCAATGTAGTCACTGGATCAGGTTCTAAGTCAGGAAACTACCTACTACAAAATGAGAAGTTATCAAAACTTGCTTTTACAGGTTCTACAGAAGTTGGATACGATGTGGCTAAGGCTGCTGCAGAAAAACTAATTCCAGCTACACTTGAACTAGGAGGTAAATCAGCTAATATATTCTTTGACGACTGTGATATGGATGTAGCTCTTGATGGACTTCTTCTAGGTATATTATTCAATCAAGGACAAGTATGCTGTGCTGGTAGCCGTGTATTTGTTCAAGAGGGAATTTACGATGAATTTGTAAAACGCGCTGTTGAAAAATTCAAATCAGTTAAGGTCGGACTTC
Organism: Peptostreptococcaceae bacterium; assembly: GCA_029983575.1. Taxonomy (GTDB): domain Bacteria; phylum Bacillota; class Clostridia; order Peptostreptococcales; family Peptostreptococcaceae; genus JASBZE01. Next base: position 480 of record JASBZE010000045.1, on the reverse strand, counting down.
CATGGGATCCTGAAACTGAAATGGGAGCTCAAATATCACCAGGACAACAAAAGAGGGTCAAAGGATATATCGACATAGCTATAAAAGAAGGTGCTAAGATTGCCGTTGGAGGTAAAAAATCTGAAAAACCTGAGCTTAAAGACGGTGTATTTTTCGAACCTACTCTAATTACAGAGGTAAATAACGACATGACTGTAGCTAGAGAAGAAATATTCGGACCTGTTGCCGTTATAATTAAGTTTAAAGATGAGGATGAGGTTATAAAACTAGCAAACGACTCTGAATACGGACTTGGCGGAGGAGTATTTAGTAAGGATATAAATCGTGCCTTGAATGTAGCTCAAGCTATGGAAACAGGTAGAGTTTGGATAAACACTTATAACTCAGTTCCAGAGGGTGCACCATTTGGTGGTTATAAAAAATCTGGAATAGGTAGAGAGACTCATAAGATGATATTGGATGCTTATTCACAATTTAAGA
>JASBZE010000044.1 GCA_029983575.1 Peptostreptococcaceae bacterium | reverse complement strand
ATAACGTAACAATCGAAGTAGACCTAATCAACTCAATATGTGTTGAGGAAGGACTAAGATTTGCCATCAGAGAAGGTGGAAGAACAGTTGCTTCAGGAGTTGTAGCTAATATTATAGAATAATATCAAGCGTATTATAGAATAATATCTACAAGTAAATTAATAAATAGAATAGTTTGTCGGGAGCTTGTTGCAGGCTGAGAGGAAACCACTGGGTTTCGACCGTACCTGATTTGGATAATGCCAACGTAGGGATAAAATGTCAACTTAGACTGCACTTTATGTGCAGTCTTTTTATTTTATAGAATGATTTTTATAGAATTTATCTTATTCTAGAAAATTGATTTTAATATGTGACAGCGACCGATATATGGGAGGAATAAAAATGTTTTTGACACAGAGAGAATCAGCACTAAAGGGAATTATCACTAAGGAGATGGAAATAGTAGCCAAAAAAGAAAATAGGACACCTGAGTTTATAATGGAAGGTGTTAAAAAAGGGACTATAGCCATACCTTGCAATAAAAATCATAAAAATATAGATCCTGAGGGAGTAGGAGAAGGACTGAGCACTAAGATAAATGTAAACCTTGGTATTTCCGGAGATTTCCAGGACTATGATGAAGAGATGAGAAAAGTAGACTGTGCCCATGAGATGGGAGCACACTCGATAATGGACTTAAGTAACTACGGAAAGACAGCGGAGTTTAGAAGAAAGTTAGTTGAGAGATCTAAGTTAATGATCGGTACAGTTCCTCTTTACGACGCAATTGGTTACTTAGAAAAAGAGCTTGATAAGATAACTGTTGAGGATTGGTTTGACGTAGTTAAAAACCACGCTGAAGATGGGGTAGACTTCTTTACTATACACTGTGGATTAAATAGGACATCAATTAAGAGTTTTAAAGAAAGCGGAAGGTTGATGGATATAGTTTCAAGGGGTGGTTCACTAATATACGCTTGGATGGAAATTACAGGAAATGAAAATCCTTTTTACGAACACTTCGACAGGCTTATGGACATCTGTAGAGAATATGATATAACAATTTCCCTAGGGGACTCTCTAAGACCGGGATGTATTCACGATGCCACGGACTCACTTCAAATTGCCGAGCTTATAGAGTTAGGTTTGCTTACTAAGAGAGCTTGGGATAAGGGGGTACAGGTAATTATAGAGGGACCTGGACATATGGCCCTTGATGAGATAGCTGCAAATATGAAACTGCAAAAGAGACTTTGTCACGGAGCACCTTTCTACGTGCTTGGGCCTTTGGTTACAGATATTGCACCGGGTTATGACCATATTACTTCAGCAATAGGTGGAGCTATAGCTGCAACTTCTGGAGCCGACTTCCTATGCTATGTAACTCCTGCAGAACACCTTAGACTTCCTGATTTAAATGATGTAAAAGAGGGAATAGTAGCTTCAAAAATAGCTGCTCATGCGGCAGATATTGCAAATGGACTACCGGGAGCTAGAGAGCTTGACGACAGAATGAGTAGAGCAAGAAAGCAACTTGATTGGGATACTATGTTTGAAGTAGCTTTGGATAAGGAAAAAGCCAGAGAATATTTTGAAAGTAGACCGCCACAAGAAAAGCACAGCTGCTCAATGTGTGGTAAGATGTGTGCAATGCGTACGGTTAATAACGTACTAGCTGGAAAAGGCGTTAATATCAAAGACTAACTATCAAAAAAGTAACCTAATTTAATTTTTAGACGAATAAATAAAAGAGCCAATAATATCACCTTGCAGAAAATTAAAGGTCTGCTATGCTGATATTGTTGGCTCTTTTTATTTGGTTGTATAATTATTGGTGTGATATATAAGGTTTATCAATACCGTTACTATCTCAAATATTCCTTAAAGATAAGAGCGAGCATTTCTATATTTTCATCTCCATTATTTACTAGTGAGTGCCCTTGTCCGCTCTCTGTTATACAAAAGTCGCCGCTACAGACTTCCTTTTTCTCACCGTTGTCATTAAAAATCCCCTTGCCCTTGATTATATAGTATAGTTCTCCTTCTCCGTGGTGTTCGTGATATCCTATTTCAACACCTGGCTCGAGCACTATCCTACTTAGCATGCTAACACCGTCAAATCCATCTCCATCTAAAAGTGGAAATGTTTTAATTTCGCCATTTCCATCATAAGCCTTTTTCTGTGCCATTTTGTCCCTTTTAAAAATCATAATATCCCTCCGCAAATATTAATTATTTGGAAAAACCCATAAGTTGTATTATACACTATATGTATAAATGAATCTACCTTAAATATAAGGGAAAAACTATTTTTGTCTTAGGAATTAAAGACCTTTCTGTGTCAATTACCACAGAAGGCTAATAAGGAGAACAAGTAAAAATGCTTTTAGCTATTTTGTTTACAAAGGAGATAAAGTGGTTGTATATGGGGTAATGGTAGCTGAAAATCAACCTGGATTAAAAATTTACTAGCTCTAAATCACGAGTATTCAGGTGATGTAAAATTAGCAAGTAATTTAAAAATATCATAGCTGAAATTAGTATTTTTTGAGACTGATATATGGAAAATATTCCTAAAATAGTGTATAATTTAAATATTAAACGTTTGTATCTAAGCCCCTCTAAATATTAATTTTCTAGTAATTTTAGTACTGACATCCAATATAATATTTTGTGGGGGATTGATTGATAAAATATTAATAGAGGTGGCTTTATGAAAAATAAAAAACACATAGGGGCATTGCTTGCTTTGGTTTTAATCGCAATTATATTTTTTTATTCACAAGTTTCTGATTCTGATATGGTAAATGGCGTCAGTGCTACCAGACAATACCTTGAAAAGTTGGAAAAGCAAGATGTAAGGAAGGTTGAAAATGAAATAAACAAGAAAAATGGTTATACCAGTGACGGATTCGATATAAAAAGAGCTTCAAAGTTTTATGAAAATACTGTTTTTATGGGTGACTCCATCACAGAGTATCTTTCTGAGTTAGATATTCTCTCTGATTCTTCGGTCATTGCTCACAAGGGTGATACTGTGGCGAAGGGATTGGAGAAGGTAAATACCTTAAAGAGTTTGCAGCCAGATTACATAGTGTTATTTTACGGAATGAACGACGCATCATCTTTTACACCGGATATTTATAAAAGTAGATATATAAAACTAGTCAAAGACATCAAAAAAGAGGTACCTAAGGCGAAGATAATAATTCAAGAACCTCTGTCTGTATATGAGCCATTGGCTACGGCGAGGGATCCTAAGATGACCAACGCCAGACTGAATGAGTTTAAAGAGGCAGCCAAGGAGGTTGCTGATGAGACGGGAGTGACTTTTTTGGAGTCGTCTAATTTGATTACATCAACTAAGTTATACGAGGGTGATGGGGTTCATTTGAAGTATGACTTTTATAAAAATTGGTTGGCTTACTTAAGTTCAAACCTTGAATAAAATTTGATTTAGGAGAATATCGATGGATAAGTTTAAAAGTTTGATAGATTCTATTATCGTTCGCTTTGATGGAATGATTAGAAAAAATAATAAAAATTCATATTCTTCATCTCGCGAAGTTCGCAATTATGGCACTGTTAATCTAAATGATGAGAAAAGAAGTAGAAATTCAAGTGGAAGGTTAAATTTCTCTTTTGATATAAAAGATATCAAGAAGAGGAGATATTTAATCTTAACTCTAGTTGTGGTTTTGGTATTTTTTGTTTCATATTTCTTTGTTCGTGTTAAGGAGATTGATTACGCTAAGCTGAGAGGTTATGTAGATAATTCGACAATTGTCAAGCAGATGATAAAGGGCGACGAAAAGATGCTCAGAAAGCTCTATGGAATCGAAAGGGGAGACTACGAGCAGTTTATTTCTTACGCGCCACAGAACAATATGAAGGCTAACGAAATTTTGATAATAAAGGCCAAAGAAGGCAAGGCTGATGAAATAATGAGTAAGGTAAACGCTAGGGTTGACAGTCAGTCAAAGAGTTTTCAAAATTACAGCAAGGATCAATATGAGATATTAAAAAATAAGATCCTCGAAAAAGAAGGTAATTCCGTTATTCTCATAGTTACTGAGGATAATGGAAAAATAAGGACGTACATTGATGAAAGTTACAAGTAGGAGGTTAGGATGAGTTTTACAAGTTTAACATTTTTATTCATATTTCTTCCTATATCTGTGATTTTGTATCTGGTATGTCCAGGTAGATATAGGAATGTGTTCTTGGTAATTGCCTCATTGCTTTTTTATAGCTGGGGCGAGCCGATTTACATATTTTTATTGGTGGCGATGGCGGTCTTTGCATTCTTTATAGGGAGGTATCTAGACCAGTCGACTGGCAGGGTAAGAGATGAGTCGGACAGAAAGTTTATATTGGTCGTTGCCGTAGTTGTGTCTCTTTTGGGGCTTGCTTTCTTTAAATACTATGGATTTTTAATAGACAATATTAATACGGTATTCAGATCAAATCTTAAAATTAAAGACCTGCCTCTTCCTCTAGGAATTTCTTTTTATACATTTAAACAGCTATCATATATTTTCGATGTGTACAGAGGTAAGGTTAAACACGAGAGAAATTTCTTAGATCTTCTACTATATATAAGTATATTCCCTCAAATAGGGGCAGGGCCAATTGTACAGTATTCCGATATGGTTTCTGAAATAAAGGAAAGAAGACCTAGGATATATCTGTTTGGAATTGGTTTTGAAAAATTTGTCATAGGTCTTGGAAAAAAAGTTATAATAGCAAATTCATTGGCACTTTTATGGGCTGATGTAAAGGCGATACCGGGATTAAATATGTCATCGATGACTGCTTGGCTGGGAATTATCGCTTTTTCACTACAGATTTACTTTGATTTTAGTGGATATTCAGATATGGCTATAGGCCTTGGAAATATGCTGGGCTTTGAATGGCAACCAAACTTCAACTATCCATATATTTCTAACGGAGTCAGGGATTTTTGGAGAAGATGGCATATATCTCTTGGAAGTTGGTTTAGAGATTATATATACATACCTCTTGGAGGAAATAGAAGGGGTATTAAAATTGAGATTAGAAATATGTTTATAGTATGGGCTGTGACAGGTCTTTGGCATGGAGCTAGCTGGAACTTTATAATGTGGGGTCTATACTTCGGCATCTTGATATTCATAGAGAGGATGATATCTAGGACCACGAGGTTCAGATTGCCTAGGGTAGTCGGTATTTTGATAACTGTATTCTTAGTTGTAATATCTTGGGTGATATTTGACCTAAGCTCAGTTAGCCAAATATTTAAATATATTTCTGTGATGTTCGGTGTTGGAGCTAAGACTTTTGATAGTGAGTTTTTCTATTTGCTAAGGGCGAACTGGAAACTTATACTATTTGCTATCATCGGAGCTACTCCTCTAGTAAACATCGTTATTAAGAATTTCAAGTACAGGTTTGGAAACAGAGGAAGAATTGGCGTGGGTGTTTTTTACTTCCTTATAGTGGTTCTTTCTACGGCGATGCTAATAGGTGAAAGCTATAGCCCGTTTTTATACTTTAAGTTCTAAGTTAGGTTATGTATGAGGTGAAATATGAAAGACAATAGACATTTAAACTCTTCTCAGACTAAGCCAAGGGGTCAAGCTAAGCCTAAGGGGAGGACGAAAAAACCCAGAAAACCTGAGACCAAGGCTCAGAGGACTAGAGGTTTAAGTAGATTTTATAGATATGGTACGATTATTTTCATCCTGTTTTTTACATTTTTTATGATAGTAAATATACTTACTAAGCCAAAGATGGAGTCTGAGGTAGAAAACAGGACGTTAGAACAAAAACCAGAGCTGAGAGCTAGCGAGTTTTTCAGCGGGGACTATTCAAAGAAATACAATAAATACATTTCTGATCAGTTTGCAGGACGCCAAGGATTTATAAAGTTTAAGACGAATTTTGAAATTCTAATGGGAAAAAAGGAGATAAATGGAGTTTTTATTTCTAAGAGAGGAAACTTGATAGAGAAGTTCGACAAGGTTCCAGGAGAGAATACAGACTTAAAGATCGCGGCAATAAATTCATTTAAGAAGAAAAATCCAGATATGAAGTTATCTGTACTCTTAGCTCCTACTGCATGTGAGATAAATTCTGACCTACTTCCTAAAAACGCGCCCGTCACCAGCGAGTCTAAGTATTTTGATTATGTTAAAAATAGGTTATCTAAGTCTATTAAGCTGATAAATACTTTTGACGTTATGAAGAAAAATTCCTCTAGGTATTTATACTATAGGACGGATCATCACTGGACATCGCTAGGAGCGTACATAGCATATAGAGAGCTTGCAAAATACACGGATTTAAATAGAGGTTCTGAAAGTGACTACAAACAGATGATAGCTTCCAATGACTTCAAGGGTTCTCTTCACAGCAAGGTAGCAGGGGCAAGAGGTAAAAAAGACGATATAGTTATTTACGTACCAGAAAAAAATATAGACCTCATAGTTAGGTATGAGGATAAGAAAAAGAAGGTAGCCAGTCTATACGATTCAAAAAGCCTGGACAAGAAGGATCAATACGAAGTTTTTACTCAGGGAAATCACCCTATCCTAAAGATTAAGTCCACAGGTGCTAAGAATAGAAGGCTACTACTTATAAAAGATTCATATGCAAATTCCATGCTTCCTTTCCTAGTTCAAAACTACTCTGAGATTATAGTGGTAGATTTGAGGTATTATTCTAAAGATATCAACAAACTAGTTAAAGATGAAGATATAAATGAAGCATTGATTTTATACAATATAAATACATTTGATGAAGACAGCTCAATACTTGATTTACAATAATTTTTAAAATGTCAAGGGTTTTTTCGAAAAAAGTCCCATTTTATGAAAAAAATTCTTGAAAAACTATTCACTATGTGATAAAATATTGAGATGCGTATGATAAGAAATGTTTTATTTTTAATTATTGAGGGGTGATTTATTGATGCCACATCCGGTTAAGATAGGTAAGAGAACGAGAATGAGCTTTTCCAAAATCAAGGAAATAGCGGATGTACCAAACCTAATTGAGATTCAAGTAGAATCTTATGAGTGGTTTTTAAGAGAAGGATTAAAGGAAGTATTTGACGACATATCACCAATAGAGGACTACACAGGAAATTTGATTCTTGAATTTGTAGATTATTCTCTGGATGATAAGCCAAAGTACGATATAGAAGAATGCAAGGAGAGAGACGCTACATACTGCGCTCCTCTCAAAGTAAAAGTAAGACTTGTAAATAAAGAAACTGGTGAAATTAAAGAGCAAGAGGTTTTCATGGGAGACTTCCCTCTTATGACTGACAGAGGTACCTTCATTATCAATGGTGCGGAGAGGGTAATCGTCAGCCAGTTGGTAAGATCACCTGGTGTATATTATGCTGAGGAAAGGGACAAGGCAGGTAAGAAGTTGGTTTCTTCTACTGTAATACCTAACAGAGGTGCGTGGCTTGAATATGAGACAGATGCCAACGAAATCATTTCAGTAAGGGTTGACAGAACTAGAAAGCAACCTGTAACAGTGCTACTTAGAGCTCTTGGACTCGGTACAAATGAAGAAATAATAAAGGTTTTAGGGGATGGCGAACGTCTAAGACTCACCCTAGAAAAAGACAATACAAGCTCAGTTGAAGAGGGCTTAATTGAGATATACAAAAAGCTTAGACCGGGCGAACCTCCAACAGTAGAGAGTGCTTCGTCACTTATAAACAACCTGTTTTTTGATCCAAAGAGATACGATCTTGCTAAGGTTGGTAGGTATAAGTTTAATAAGAAACTTGCGCTTTGCTACAGACTTATGAACAAAACCGTAGCTAAAGACGTAATAGATATGGAAACTGGTGAGGTATTTGCTAAAAAAGGTGAAAAGTTGAGCCTTGAAAGAGCAAGGGAGATACAAAATGCCGGTATAAATTCAGTTGACGTCGTTTTAGAAGATGAGACTGTTGTAAGAATAGTGGGAAATAATTTCGTAGATATTGAATCACACCTTGATTTTGACGTTTCAGATATTGTAAAAGAGAAGGTACACTACCCAACTCTAATGGAGATATTATCTGAATACGATAATGAAGAAGAAATAAAGGACGTTATTAAGGATAGGTATAGGGAGCTTGTACCTAAGCATATACTTCTTGATGACATAATAGCTTCTATTAACTATGAGTTCAATCTTTTCCATAATATAGGTAGCGTCGATGATATCGACCACCTTGGAAATAGAAGGATAAGATGTGTAGGAGAGCTTCTTCAAAACCAAGTTAGAATTGGTTTTTCAAGGATGGAGAGGGTAATCAAGGAGAGGATGACGGTTCAGGATATGGATCAAATTACTCCACAAGCCCTAGTGAATGTAAGACCTGTATCAGCTGCTATTAAGGAATTTTTCGGTAGTTCACAGCTTTCACAGTTCATGGATCAGACAAACCCTCTATCAGAACTTACACATAAGAGAAGACTTTCAGCTCTTGGACCAGGAGGTCTATCAAGAGAGAGAGCTGGATTTGAGGTTAGGGACGTCCACCACTCACACTACGGAAGAATGTGTCCTATAGAGACTCCAGAGGGACCAAACATAGGTCTTATCAACTCTTTAGGAACTTATGCAAAGATAAATGAATATGGATTTATAGAATCTCCTTACAGGAAGTTTGATAAGGAGACGTTGACAGTTACAGAAGAAATTCACTACTTGACTGCTGACGAGGAAGATCTATACGTAAGGGCACAGGCAAATGAGCCTTTGACAGATGACTCTAAGTTCGTTAACTCTAGGGTTACTTGTAGAACTGTCGACGGTGCAGTTGAGCTTGTTCCAGCTTCACAGGTAGACTATATGGACATCTCTCCAAAGCAGGTGGTTTCTGTTGCGACTGCTATGATTCCTTTCCTAGAAAACGACGACGCAAACCGTGCGCTAATGGGATCAAACATGCAGCGTCAGGCAGTGCCTTTAATGAGAAGAGAAGCTCCTATTATAGGTACCGGTATAGAGTACAGGGCAGCTAAGGACTCAGGGGCCGTTGTAGTTGCCAAAAACGACGGTATTGCTGAGAGGGTAACTGCTGATGAGATAATAGTAAAGACAAAGGAAGGTCAACTAGATAAGTACAAGCTTCTTAAATTCAAGAGGTCAAACTCAGGTACTTGCATTAACCAGACTCCAATAATAAATAAGGGCGACAAAATCCTAAAAGGCGATGTAATTGCCGATGGACCTGCGACTGACCTAGGTGAGATAGCTCTAGGTAGAAACTGCTTTATCGCGTTTATGACTTGGGAAGGTTATAACTACGAGGACGCCATATTGATAAATGAGAGACTTGTAAAAGAAGATAGACTTTCAACTATACATATAGAAGAATATGAGTCTGAGGCTAGGGATACTAAGCTAGGACCAGAAGAAATAACTAGGGATATTCCAAATGTCGGCGACAATGCAATAAAGAACCTCGATGAAAGAGGTATCATAAGAATAGGTGCCGAAGTAGATTCAGGAGATATCCTAGTAGGTAAGGTTACTCCAAAGGGAGAGACTGAGCTTACTGCAGAAGAAAGACTGCTAAGGGCGATATTTGGCGAAAAGGCTAGGGAAGTAAGGGATACATCCCTAAAGGTTCCTCATGGTGAATCAGGTATTATTGTCGATATCAAGATATTCACTAGAGAGAACGGAGATGATTTGCCACCAGGTGTAAATCAACTCGTAAGATGTTATATCGCTAAGAAGAGAAAGATAAAAGTCGGAGATAAGATGGCTGGACGTCACGGTAACAAGGGTGTTATCTCTAGAGTCCTACCTGAAGAGGACATGCCATTTATGGAAGATGGTACTCCGCTTGACATAGTGCTTAACCCTCAGGGTATACCTTCACGTATGAACATTGGTCAGGTACTAGAGGTACACCTAGGTCTTGCAGCAAAGAAACTAGGATGGTACGTTGCTACTTCAGTTTTTGATGGAGCCAATGAGTACGACATAATGGATGCGTTAGAAGAAGCTGGTTATCCAAGAGATGGTAAGCTGAAATTATACGATGGAAGAACAGGAGATACATTTGACAATAACATCACTGTAGGTTATATGTATTACCTGAAATTACACCACCTTGTAGACGACAAGCTACATGCTAGATCTACAGGACCATACTCACTTGTAACACAACAGCCACTTGGTGGTAAGGCTCAGTTTGGTGGTCAGAGATTCGGAGAGATGGAGGTTTGGGCACTTGAAGCATATGGTGCATCACACATCTTACAAGAAATCCTAACTGTAAAATCAGACGACGTTAAGGGAAGGGTAGAGACCTATGAGGCAATTGTAAAGGGTCAAAACATCCCAGAGCCAGGAATGCCGGAATCATTCAGGGTACTTATGAAAGAGCTTCAATCTCTATGCCTAGACGTAGAAGCTCTAGACAAAGATTCAAACCCTATCACTATCAAAGAGTCTGTTGATGAAGAAGAAAAAGAAAACTTCGAAGTGGGAACACTCGTTGAAGAAGGAATCGAAGGTTCACATATCATAGAAGAAATCGACAGCGAGACTGGTGAAGCAACTCCTGTGGATCCATACGACGACGGATACGATTCTGAAGATGGAGATACAGATACAGATTATGAAGAGTTGTACGACGATGAGTACTAAGGAAAAGTCATAAAAATAATACGAATAATATTTTAAAGAAGGGAGAGAACTCCTTGTTCGAATTAAATAATTTTGAATCTATAAAAATAGGTTTGGCATCACCAGAAAAAATAAGACAATGGTCTAGAGGTGAGGTAAAAAAACCTGAAACAATAAACTACAGAACGCTTAAACCAGAGAAAGACGGACTATTTTGCGAGAGAATTTTCGGGCCTACAAAAGACTGGGAGTGTAACTGTGGAAAATATAGAAGAGTGAGATATAAAGGCGTAGTTTGCGACAGATGTGGTGTCGAAGTAACTAAGTCAAAGGTTAGAAGAGAGAGAATGGGGCACATTGAACTTGCTGCCCCAATGAGTCACATTTGGTATTTCAAGGGAATCCCTAGTAGAATGGGACTTCTACTCGACATGTCACCTAGATCTTTGGAAAAAATACTATATTTCGCCTCTTATGTAGTAATAGATCCAGGAGAAACTGGACTTGTTGAAAAACAACTGCTTACAGAGAAGGAATACTCAATGGCCATAGAAAAATACGGATACACTTTTGAAGCAGCAATGGGAGCTGAAGCTGTCAAAAAACTACTTCAAAATGTGGACCTAGATATGCAATCAAAGCAATTAAGGGCGGATCTTAAGGATTCTACTGGTCAAAAGAGGGTAAGAACTATCAGAAGACTAGAGGTTGTCGAGGCTTTTATTCAATCAAATAACAAGCCTGAGTGGATGATACTAGACTGTATCCCTGTAATACCACCAGATATAAGACCTATGGTACAACTAGACGGTGGAAGGTTTGCAACTTCTGACTTAAATGACCTTTACAGAAGGGTTATAAATAGAAACAACAGGCTTAAGAGGCTTCTTGAACTTAGAGCTCCTGACATTATCGTAAGAAATGAAAAGAGGATGCTTCAAGAGGCAGTTGACGCACTTATAGATAACGGAAGAAGGGGAAGACCTGTAACAGGTCCAGGAAACAGACCTCTTAAATCACTATCAGATATGCTTAAAGGTAAGCAGGGTAGATTCCGTCAAAACTTACTTGGTAAGCGTGTTGACTACTCAGGAAGGTCTGTTATAGTCGTTGGTCCAGAGCTTAAGTTCTACCAATGTGGTCTACCAAAGAAGATGGCTCTAGAATTATTCAAGCCATTTGTAATGGATAAGTTAGTTAAAGATGGATACGCTCATAATATAAAGAGCGCAAAAACAATAGTAGAGAAGGTTAAGCCTGAGGTTTGGGGAGTTTTAGAGGATGTTATAGAAGGACATCCAGTGCTTCTTAACCGTGCACCTACACTACACAGACTTGGTATTCAGGCATTTGAGCCAGTGTTAGTAGACGGTAAAGCCATTAAACTACACCCACTAGTTTGTACTGCATACAATGCGGACTTCGACGGTGACCAAATGGCGGTTCACGTTCCACTATCAGTAGAAGCACAGGCTGAGGCTAGATATCTAATGTTATCAGTAAACAACATCTTGGCTCCAAAGGATGGATCTCCAATCACGACTCCATCTCAGGATATGGTATTGGGTTCATACTATCTTACAATAGAACCACAAGAAGGTGCCAAGGGTACTGGAATGATATTTAAGGATTACAACGAGCTGTTACTAGCTTATTATAATAAAGCTGTCCACCTACACGCTAAGGTAAAGATTAGGAGATACGCTGAAGACGGAACTTCTAAACTTATAGAGTCTACTGTGGGTAGGATAATATTTAACGAGAAAATACCTCAAGATCTAGGATTTGTAAATAGAGAAGAGGATAAGTACAGCCTAGAGGTTGATTTCTTGGTAGATAAGAAATCTCTAGGAAAGATAATAGATAAGTGTTTTAGAAAACACGGAAATACTGTTACAGCAGAGTTACTAGACTACGTTAAATCAACTGGATACAAATATTCAACAGTTGGTGGTATAACAGTTGCGGTTGCTGATATGGACATTCCTCCTGAAAAAGCTCAGTATATAGCTGAAGCTGATGCCCTAGTAGAAAAATACGAAAGAGCATACAGAAGGGGATTGATTTCTGATGAAGAGAGATATGAGAGAGTTATCGAGACTTGGACTGAAACTACTGAGAAAGTAACCGAGGCTCTTATGAATGGTCTAGACAGGCTAAACAATATATACATAATGGCTCACTCAGGTGCGAGGGGTTCTAAAAACCAGATCCGTCAGCTTGCGGGAATGCGTGGACTTATGGCCAATGCATCAGGGCACACAGTTGAGATTCCGGTTAAATCAAACTTCCGTGAAGGTCTGTCAGTGTTAGAGTACTTTACATCTTCACACGGAGCTAGAAAGGGACTTGCCGATACAGCACTGAGAACAGCCGACTCAGGTTACCTAACAAGAAGACTTGTAGACGTCAGCCAGGATGTTATCGTCAGAGATATTGACTGTGGAACAACTGAATCAACAGAAGTATTCGCTATTAAAGATGGTAACGAAGTAATCGAGGATCTATTCGACAGGATTGTAGGTAGATATACTCTTGAAGATATAAAACATCCAGAAACTGGCGAAATCATAGTTAAAGCTGATGAGATGATAAATGAAGAAGCCGCAGATAAAATTGTGGCATCAGGACTTGAAAAGATAAATATCAGAACAGTTCTTAACTGTAAGACGGAACACGGAGTTTGCTCTAAGTGTTACGGAAGAAACCTTGCAACTGGTAAAGAAGTTTACATCGGTGAAGCAGTAGGTATAATCGCAGCTCAGTCAATAGGTGAGCCGGGTACACAGCTTACAATGCGTACATTCCACACAGGTGGAGTTGCCGGTGGAGATATCACACAAGGTCTTCCAAGGGTTGAGGAGCTTTTCGAAGCTAGAAAGCCTAAGGGTCTTGCAATAATTACTGAGATAGATGGTACAGTTCATATAGAAGAAGATGGAAAGAGAAAAGAAGTCACTGTTTCTTCTACTACTAGCAAGCAGGCTGAAGTATATACTATACCTTATGGTTCAAGACTAAGGGTAAAAGAAGGTCAGTTTGTAGAAGCAGGGGAAGCACTTACTCAAGGTTCTATCAACCCTCATGACATAATAAGGGTTAAGGGAATCGGCGGTGTACAAAATTACATCGTTAAAGAAGTCCAAAGAGTATATAGACTTCAAGGGGTTGACATCAACGATAAACACATAGAAGTAATAGTTAGACAGATGTTATCTAAGGTCAAAGTCGAAGATCCAGGAGATACTGATTTAATTCCGGGAAGTTACGAAGATGTATTGGTATTTGACGAGACAAATAGACAGATGGAAGAACAAGGTCTACAACCGGCAAATGCTAAGAGAGTGCTTCTAGGTATAACTAAAGCTTCTCTGTCAACAAACTCATTCTTATCTGCAGCTTCATTCCAGGAAACTACAAGGGTACTTACAGAAGCTGCTATCAAGGGTAAAAAAGATAACTTGATAGGACTTAAGGAGAATGTAATCTTAGGTAAGTTAATTCCTGCAGGTACTGGTATGAAAAAATATAGAAATATCGCTCTTGAGTATGAAGGTGATGATGAAAGAGAAAGGGAGATCTTTAATGGACTCAGACCTGAAAAACAAGAGAAAGTCGTTGAAGTAATCGACGATGAAGACGACGAGATTTTCTAGAGTGGAGTTTTTAATTCGTTAAAAAAATAAATGTATTTAAAGTAGTGTGGGTGTCCCTCCAAAGGGGGATTACCCACACTTTTTTTAAAAATATTGACAAATAAAAAGGTTGTATAATATATAGCGTTGATGAGAAAAATTTAAAGTCTAAAGATAG
>JASBZE010000043.1 GCA_029983575.1 Peptostreptococcaceae bacterium | reverse complement strand
TTTTTGTATTTTTAAATTGTAAATATAAGACTACTACAACTTTTTATTTAACTTATATTATTTATTTATAGTTTTTCCCAAATTAATTTCTTCAATCATTTCACAAGCTTCGGCAACCGACCTTACAACGTAGTCACAAGCTTCTAAAACTTCCTCATCTGCACTGTCCATAGCAAAACCATACTCGCATCCTCCAACCATGCTTTCGTCATTAGCTGAATCTCCTATAGAGGCTATGGTATCTAAATCCCATCCTTCTTTTGAAGCTATTTCCTTTATCGCCTCCATTTTAGATGCCCCTTTTTTTACCATGTTGATTGTATAAGGACTAGAGAGATATATGTCTAGAAGTTCAGAAAACTCATTTCTAAATATATTTCTAACCTTTATTAAATCGTCGTAATCTACGCAGATTATTCCTATATTACCAATCCCATCTCCAAAGTCTACCTTGTGTGCAAACTTAGGGTCAATAGTGTAATCAGCGCTAAAATGCTCGTCAAAAATTTTTGAGTGTTTTTCCATATAATTTTTGCCCATATGTTTTAAATATATATTGAGATTGTTGTATTCTTTTGTTAACTCATCATATTTTTTAACTATTTTTTCGGTTACATCGTTACTTATTAAGTTTTCCGATATGATATCACCGTCTGGACCATATATATATGCTCCATTTTCGACAACCATATATCCTAGGTTATCTAATCTGCCGTCCACTGCATGTCTAGCTAACTTATAAGTTCTTCCGGTGGCTATATGAAAAGTCACTCCATTATCTATAAGATATTCAATTTGTTTCTTATCTTCATCACTTATCCCTCCTCTGTATAATGTTCCGTCTAAATCTGAAAATACGTGTTCAATCACTTAACCAACTCCCTAACAAAATTTATTGCATCCCTTGCTGCTCTATCCCTTACTAGATTTCTAGTTCCACTATATGTCATTTCATAAGCTTTCTCGACACCTCTAAAATAAACACCAATATAGACAAGCCCTACAGGCTTTTCCTTTGTGCCTCCTCCTGGACCTGCGACACCAGTAGTTGATACTGCAATATCCGCACCAGTGTATTTAGCAGCACCTCTAGCCATTTCTACTGCTGTTTCATAAGAGACAGCTCCATGTTTTTTTAATGTATCTTCTTTTACTCCTAAAGTTCTCATTTTTGCTTCGTTTGAATAAGTAACGAGCCCCTCCAAAAATACATCTGATATACCCGGATAATCAATCAACATACTAGCGACTTTACCACCTGTGCATGACTCAGCCGTTGCTATCTTTATTTTTTTCTCTACCAGTAAGGCCGCAGTTACTTTTTCCAACTCTGATTGAGAAGATGAAATTGATTCATCCCCTATAAGATATATATATTTTCCAACCCTGTCTTTTAGTTTTTCAATTTCTTTTTCTATCATTTTTAAACAATGTTCTTTGTCCTTACCACTGGCTGTAACCCTGATCAGAACTTCCCCACTCTTTGCATAGAGGGCAATAGTAGGGTTTGTCTGTTTGTCTAATATATCTTCAAGCTGAGTTTCTAGATTTGATTCTCCTATTCCATAAAATCTTACATATCTAGAAACAAAAACATCGTCACTTTCTTTACTTAAAAATGGCTTTATCTTATTGTCAAACATTGGCATCATCTCTCTTGGTGGCCCAGGCATAACAATTATTTTTTTCCCGTCTTTTTCATAAATTGCCCCTGGTGCTGTTCCATATTCGTTGTCAATTATTTGAGCTTCTTTTGGAAACATGGCTTGCTTTTTATTATTTTCACTCACCACGTTATTTTTTCTATATTTTTTTAGCCTTTCCTCTATTTTTTCCCAAACCTTATCGTTTAGTTCCTCTGTAAAACCAAAGTACCTACAAGCGGCTTCCTTTGTAATGTCATCTTTAGTAGGTCCAAGACCTCCTGTAGTAATAACAACGTCCGACCTTGATAGAGCCTCATCAAAACACTGTATCAGCCTGTCAAAGTTATCTCCTACCGTGCTTTGATGATATACAGATATTCCAATATTGGCCAACTCTCTAGATAGATATTGAGCGTTGGTATTTACTATATCACCCAACAATAATTCAGTGCCCACAGAAATTAATTCTACTTTCATAATATCATACATCTTACTAAATTATTTTACATATTAATACGAAATAATCTTTTAGAATTCTCCTTTCATTTAGTTACATTACTATTTTACCACAAAAAGCGTATAAGAATTCACTTCATACTATAATTAAAGTTTTTATACTTTTTTCATACATAATTTTACATAAAATTAAAGTATATTTTAAATAAACATAAAGTTAATTTTTTATTTATTATTCGACATAATTGTTATATTAAAAAAATAATGGTAAAATTATATAAGGATAAGTTTGAAGGATAGATTGTTTTATTAACTTTCTAATCTACTATTAGCTAAAGAGTTCACTTTAGCTTTATTACATAAGAAAAGAATGAGGTGTAATATGAAAATTGCAGTTATTATGGGTGGAATATCATCGGAAAGAGAAGTTTCTCTAGATTCAGGTAACGAAATTTACAAATATTTAGACAAAGAAAAGCACGATGTATCTAAAGTAATTTTAGATACTAAAAGCGATATTTTAGAAAAATTAGATAGAGATACTGACTTCGCTTTTTTAGCTCTTCACGGTAAATATGGAGAAGATGGAGTGGTACAATGTATATTGGATTCCCTTGACATACCGTATTCAGGCTGTAATCCATTAACTAGCGGAATACTTATGGATAAAAACTATACTAAGATTATTCTTCATGGCGAGGACCTTCCTACAGCTCCTTGGATTGTAGTTAAATCTATTGATAAGATTGACTATGATAAAATTGATGAGTTGGGCTATCCAGTTTTTATAAAACCAAATTCTGGAGGATCAAGTGTCGCTACTTTCAAAGTTAAATCCAAAGAAGAAGTTGAGGAAGCCGTTAAAAAAGGCCTTGAAGTAGATGAGTGTGTCATGATAGAAAAATACGTAAAGGGAGTTGAACACACTTCTTTCGTTTTAAATGGTGAGGTATACCCAACCATTAGAATAGTCTCTGATCAAGAATTCTATGATTACGAAGCTAAATATTCAGACGATCATCCAGCTCATAAGGAGATTGTAGAGTTGGATAAAGACTTACAAGAAGAAATAAACTCTATTTCTAAAAAATGTTGGGACATATTTAATTGTAAGGGGTATGTGAGAGTTGATTTTATAGTTGACGAAGAAAACAAACCATATGTTCTAGAGTTAAATACACTTCCTGGAATGACAAGCCATAGTTTGATTCCTATGAGTGCAAGATCAAGAGGTATTGAATATCCTCAGTTGCTCGAAAAACTTATGGAAGTTTCCCTTGAAGATAATAATTAAAAATTTTGTCATAAAATAAAAAGCCACCACCCATCATCACTCAGAATAAATCCCGAATGTGATGGGTGGTGGCAATATTTCTAATTATTTAGTTTTAAACTAGTTTTGGTTCTTTTTATCTTTTTCTTCCCATTCTTTTCTAGTCATTATGTCTTCAACCTTCATGTTTACGGCGATTACATTAAGACCAGTCATATTAGCTACTTGATGAGTTATTGTTTCTTTAACCTTAGAGAATATTCTTGGTGCGCTTTGTCCATACTCTAATATAGCCTTAAGGTCTACATAAACATTCTTTTCATCTACTTGTACACTAACACCAGATGTGTTTGTGTCTGTGCTAGATGCAAAAACATCAGTTATACCAGAGAACATTCCTCCCTTTAGAGCAAGTACTCCTGGTACTTCCCTTGTAGCTATAGCAGCTATTTTTTCGATTACGTAGTCATCAAAAGAAAGTACAGAAGTTCTCTTTTCTTCTTCTCTTTCCTCTTTGATTTCATCAATCTTTTCTTTAGCTTGATCTACTATTGTCTTGTCCTCTTTTTGATTTGTGTTGTTGTAAGTATTTTCCATTATACTGCCACCTTTCTGCGTTTTGCAAATTATTTTGTATTTCTATTTTAGACTAGCAAAGCTTATCTAAATAATTGCCTTATCAACATGTAAGCCCATGGCTTACGATCTTTAAATTGACCGTATATAAAGCCTATCCCCACTAATATTATTATTAGTAGTGTTCTAAAAAATCCTATAGTTAAAAACAATATTGATAAAATCAATGCAACTAATGTTATTATAACTGTAAAAGGATTTTTTCTATAATAGTCCTTAACTGCTCTGAATTTTTCTTGTTTTGCGAATTCTTGATACGGACCAACCATATTTTGTTGGCTTGACATATTTTGAGGCATCACTTGATTTTCAAAAGAATTTTTATCTAGTATTTGATTTCTCTCATCCATCTCCTATGCCCCCTTCGTATCAACTTGACTAATCTTATTAGTCTTCTTTTCTTTGTTTTCAACAAAATTGATTTTGACATCAGTTATGTCTTGACCGATAAATAAGTTGATATCGTCTCTAACTCTGTCTTGTACCCTCTGTGCTAGATCCGTAGCATTAACAGTATTTTCAAGTTCAGAATCAATTTTTAAAACGACCTTCTTATCCTTTCCATCATGAATCTTACAATTAATCTTAGAGCTGCCTATTTGATAGAAATTATATAGTGATCTCTTTGCATATGCCTCTATAACATCTTCATTTAATTCAACCTTACCATGACTATCCACCAAGGTAAGAGATGGAATATGTGTAGGTCTTACCAACGTCGCAATCAGTAATATAAGTCCACCAAGTGCAGTGAGGCCTGCTAAGATAGAAAAAGTGTAAAATCCATTTAATGTGCCGACAAAATCAGCGAGGGTATTATGTAGATCCCCGTATACATTTACATCGAAATAGTAGAATGCTGTAAACATAAGTCCTACTGTTACGATAACTATCAAGGACCAGATTACCCTAATAAATTTCATGAATTTTGACAAGCTCACCACCTCCTAAAGTTTTGAACATTAGTATCATACCCGACAAACAAGTATAACAATCACATAATCAAACATTTTTATTTTTTGCATGCGCATATTTCATTTTATTTGGCAAACATAATTATCTGAAACCGAAATACGCTTTAATTTTGTTGACTAATGTTATAAACTACAGTTCCTCTGCATAAGGAAGAGCTTTTTTATCTACTTTTCCAATTGGTGTAACTGGTATTGCACATATTTTTGTTACAAATCTCGGTATCATGTACTTTGGAAGTCTTTTTTTGAGATATTTAGTCAACTTTTCGACCTGAAAATCTTCGTCATACGGAACTATAAAAGCTTCTATATATTGCTTCTTATCGTCCTCTCTAAGTATGCATGCAGAGCTCTTTACATCACCTAATGCATTTATTAGGTACTCAATTTCAAAAAGGTCTATTCTGATACCGTCTATCTTAACCTGGGAATCCATACGCCCTATCATATCTATATCTCCTGTTTCTAGCCACATACACAGGTCACCGGTTCTATACATCTTCTCATAGCCTTTTTCAGAACTAAAAGGATTATCTACAAAGACATTTTTATTTAGGTCATCACGATTTATATATCCAGTCGAAATCTGTATTCCCGAAAGACACAGTTCACCTGGTACACCTACTGGGCATAATTTACCATTGTCGTCAATAATATATGCCTTTGTGTTATAAATAGTTTTTCCAACTGGAATGACCTCGTAGTTTTTCTCTACTTCAAAACTTGTTGCAAGAACAGTAAATTCAGCTGGTCCATATTCATTTATTATGCAATAACTTCTTTTCTTGTATACCTTTAGCCTATCTCCTCCAGCTTGAAGAACCCTCAGTTTTGAATTCTCACAATTCAATATAAATAGTTTTGCAAATATAGATGGCAATGCCAATATAGTTATACCCATGTCCTCAACATATCCGTTTAATATATTCTCGTCAGTTTTAAATCTACCCGCAATTACATTTACAGATGCCCCTACAAGTAAGTAAGGCAAGAGCTGTTTAATGGCGGCATCAAAACTAAAGCTTAGGTAGACACCGCATACGTCATTTTCATCAGCATTTATGTAGTCTACTGTATAGTGACACATATTCATAAATCCCAGATGAGTAATTCCCATACATTTTGGTCTACCGGTTGATCCAGAGGTTGATATCTTGTAAGCGGTGGACATCGGATCTATTTTTAATTTCTTTATAGAGGATACATCGACGTTTTCAATACTTTTTACAGTCTTTTCTTCATCGATAAGTATTATTTTTTTGTCCTCATAATCCCTTACTGTGTCATACAGTGATTTACAAGAAAGTATGAACTTAGCATCTGAATCTTCCATCAGGTATTCGATTCTCTGCCTTGGATTTGTCTTGTCTATTGGCATAAATGTTGCGCCTGCTTTTAATACTGATATCAAAGCTAGAGGTACGTAGATAGTCCTATCCATCATTATGGCTACCGTATCCCCTGGTCGAACTCCCTCATTATATAAGTGAACAGCAAATGAATCAGTAAATTTATCCGTCTCTTCATAATTCATATTTCTTATGCAATCCCCAACACAAAGATTTGTCGGAAATTTTTTTGCTGCCTTTCTAAATAAGTCCACATAGGATTCACTATGGTCAAATTTATAATAATTGTCGTTAAAACCATTCATAATCAACTCTTTATCAGATTCTTCTACAAGTTCAAAATCTTTAATTTTTGTTTCATCATTCCCGACAGCTTGACTGAGAATAAATTTAAAGAACTTCAATACCCTTTTTGCAGTAGAAACTGAATAAATATTAGTCCTATAGTTAAACTCTATCTCTAAATTTTCTGAATCCGATACGCACAAATAGTAGTTGTATTTGTCTATGTTTGGGAAAAACAACTTGTCTTCGTTATGTTCCTTCCATGCAATAACTGTGTTTATGAGCATCTTTTTCAAGCTAGTCCTCTTGATTATGCTCGGCATATAAAAATAAGTATATTCTTTTGACTTATTCCATTGAACCGATAGTCTTTTGATGTAGTCGATAAATTTCTCCTCAGGCTTCACCTTACACCTGAGGGGAAATCCATCTACTGTCTTTCCTATTACAACATCATTCTCCCCACTGTATTTCTGTATAATAAAAGAATAAACTCCATCAATCAAAAACTCTAAATCAATTTCATTTCTACTTAAATAATCATAAATTCGTTCACGTAAAAAACCATCGACTTCCAGAATTTCTCGACTCCTGGAATTTGTTATCTCGCCTGTTATATAATCAGATGGAATTTTTACGAGGGTAACATAACCTTCTAAGAGGTCTAGCCAGTAATTTCTGGCAGTTATATCCTTTTTATGCATATTCTATCCCCCTTTTACGTCTGATCTCCATATGTTTTTTTATTAAAGTTAAACATATAGAAAGCCGATAGAAAAATAATTACATAACCTATGGTACTTATCACATCTGGCATTTCTCCAAATATAAAAAAACCTAAAATGGCTGAGAATATTACATTTGAATAATCAAAAATTGATATTTCCCTAGCTGGTGCATATGTATATGCCAAGGTTATACCAAATTGACCCAGTGAAGCTCCAACTCCAGCCATCATCAGGCACAGAAATTGGTTAAGACTCATAGGCTTATAGTTTAAAATAAAAGGTACTATATTAAAAATAATAGTAAATGCCGAAAAGAAAAAGACCGTAGTATAATATCCTTCATTTGCGCTAATTTTTCTCAAGCAAGTATATGCTAGGCCTGCAAAAACGGCTCCTACTATTGCGATGGCATAAGGTATTACTTCCACAGAAAAACTTGGTTTTACAATGAACATAGCACCTATAAAAGCCATTAATATCGTAATTAAATGTTGAATCTTCACGTTCTCTTTTAGAAATAAAAACGAAAAGAGAACCACTAAAAATGGCGATATCTTATTTATCATGCTAGCATCGGCAATTGCCATATGATCAATTGCATAAAAGTTAAAAATCATCCCAAAAGCACCGAATAGAGATCTTAAAAATAGGTAAGGTCTATTTTCTCTCTTTCCTATAAAACTCGAATGATGCTTAATAATGAGAGCTCCTGCTACAAATAATGATACTAAATTTCTAAATATCACCTTCTCAAAAACCGGCAAATCCCCGGAAAGTTTAATAAATAGAGACATAAGGGCAAATCCAAATCCGGATAGTATAATAAATATGATGCCCTTAATCCTATTATCCTTCGTCTTAATCATTATTTAATTCAAACTTCCTTTCATCTATTCCTCACCATCTAAAAACATAGGAATAGAGTTAAAAATATGTTGCTCCCCGACAACCATCAAAATATCTCCCACTTTAAATTCTATATATGGACCAGGTGATATGATTAGATTCCCCTTTCTCTTAACTGCAACTATAGTAGCTCCTGTATTCTGCCAAAACCTAGTTTCACCAGCTGTTTGACCTATATACTTGCACTCAGGCGTAATTTCAAACTGAGCGGGTACCAGAGGATTAATTATCTCAAGTCTATCTGAGTAATCGAGAATCTTATTTATTGTTTCTACTATCATTTCATCTAGTTTAGATTTTTGATCTATGTATTTAAATAGATCTGACTTATATGTAGTTATATTTGTTAGATCCTGATATTTTTTTATAAATGACTCTGCTTTCGAGGTCGATTCAATTATAACTCCCTTACCCTTTATACTCTGAACGATACCTACGTCTTCAAGTATCTTTATTGCTCTTCTTACAGTCTCTGGAGAAACATTATATTTACCCGCTAATATAGATCGCCCATATAGAACGTTGCTTTCTTTTATTGCGCCTGTATATATTTTATAAGCTAAATCGAGCGCTATCTTTTGATATATTGGCATTGTGTATTTTGCTTCCAATCTCATCCCTCCAATAATTAAATTAATTTATATACACCTTTAATAAACAATTAAAAATCATAATACTATGATATATCTTTTATTGAAATATGTAAAGAAGCTTGAGAAAGTTATCTCGATTATTAAATCAAATGTTCATTTAATGTAGTATAGTTATATACAATATTCTAACTACTTTATAATTTCATCTCTTCTAACTTGCATACATTATTATTTTCATGTAAGATAAAAATAGAAATAAAATAGGAGGTAACTAATGGACATATTATTTAACAGAAGAAGTATAAGAAAATATACAGATCAACCCGTGGAAAAAGAAAAAATAGAAATGATTTTAAGGGCCGGTATGGCAGCACCAAGTGCACATAACAAACAGCCATGGGAATTTATAGTGATTGACGATAAAAAAATGTTAGCTGATATATCAGAGATGCTAAAATACGGAAAGATGATAGCTAAGGCTCCTCTTTGTTTTTTGATGTGCATTGACAAAAACATCCAAGACAAGGATGCTTATGCCGTTCAAGACGGTTCGGTAGCTGCTCAAAATATGCTATTGGCTATGTATGAACTAGGCTTAGGTGGAGTTTGGGTAAATATCGAGGATAATCCTTCTTATAGAGATCAAATTAGAAAAATACACAATCTCCCTGAAAATATATATCCTATCTGCTATCTACCATGCGGATATAGAGATGAAAGAAGAAGACCGACTGATAGATATATCGAGGAAAAGATACACCACAATAAGTTTTAGGTTTAGTTGTATTTACTAAAAAGAAATAAATATATTTTATTTACAATAAAATTAGCCCCAGATTGGTATTTAAAAGACGATTTTAAAAACTGTATTTTAAATACCTATCCAGGGGCTTTTCTACCTTTTATTAGAGAAATACACTATCTCATAAAAAAGTGGGCAATATATGCAAGAAGAGCTATAACTACCAAAATATAGGTTATTCTTCTTACCTTTCTAGCCTTTATTTCCTCTTGCCTAGCCTTTTCTTTTTTTATCTCCTCATCTATATCTAATGGCCTTTGCAATTCCATAGTAATACTTAAGGTATCGTATTTCTTTTTGTACTCCTTATCAGAAACCTTGCGCTTTTTGATAAGACCTCCAAATTTTTTTGATTCATTGTTTTCTCTTCTACTCATAGGTCCTCCTTTCTACTGGAACAACCAATATAGGTAAAATCATAATCCTTAATTTTAACTAAAGATTATTTTACACTGAAAAACTTAAATCTCTATTAAAATTCTGCATTTTTAGGAGTTCTAGGGAATGGTATTACGTCTCTGATATTGCTCATGCCCGTTAAGTACATGATGATTCTTTCAAAACCTAGCCCATAACCAGAGTGCTCAACTGTACCAAATTTCCTTAACTCTAGATACCACCAGTATTCTTCTTCATTCAAACCAAGTTCATGTATTCTGTTTAGAAGTTTATCGTACCTCTCCTCTCTTTGAGATCCTCCGATTATTTCTCCCACTCCAGGAACTAACATATCCATAGCCCTTACGGTTTTTCCATCCTCATTTTCTCTCATGTAAAAAGCCTTTATGTCCTTAGGATAATCTGTAACAAATACAGGTCCTTTAATAACTTTTTCTGTTATATATCTCTCATGTTCAGTCTGTAAATCACATCCCCATTCAACTGGATATTCAAACTTCATATCTGACTTTAGAAGTATATCGATGGCCTCTGTGTATGTGATTCTCTTAAATTCAGAATTTGCTAAAGTTGTAAGCCTTTCAATCAAGCCCTTGTCAACAAATTTATCGAAAAACTCCATCTCTTCTGGAGCGTGCTCCAATGTATAGTTGATGATATATTTAATCATATCCTCAGCCAAATCCATTAGATCATCTAAATCGGCGAAACTGATTTCAGGTTCAACCATCCAAAATTCTGAAGCGTGTCTTGCAGTATACGAATTTTCCGCTCTAAAAGTTGGTCCAAAAGTGTAGACATTTCTAAATGCCAAAGCCATTATCTCTGCATTTAACTGACCACTTACTGTTAGATGGGCTTCCTTACCAAAAAAGTCCTCTCCAAAATCTACCTTTCCTTCATCGTTTTTCTTAAATTCATTATAATCTAGAGTTGAAACTCTAAACATCTCTCCTGCTCCCTCTGCATCACTTCCCGTTATTATTGGTGAGTGAGCGTAAACGAAATTTCTCTCGTTAAAGAACTTGTGGATAGCATATGCTACAACAGATCTAACTCTAAAAACAGCTTGAAAAGCATTGGCCCTTGGTCTTAAGTGAGCTATAGTTCTCAAGTATTCGAAAGTATGCCTCTTTTTTTGAAGAGGGTAAGAATTGTCGCTTTCTCCAAGCAACTCTATACTTTTAGCGTTAATTTCTACAGGTTGTTTCCCTCCTTTGTTCTCTACTAACTCACCTTCTACTACGATAGATGAAGAAATAGGGTATTTTACGACTTCTTTAAAGTTTTCAAGTCCACTCTCAAGGACAACTTGCATATTCTTAAAAAAACTTCCGTCATTAACTTCTATAAATGCTATGTTTTTTGAATCTCTAGAAGTCCTTATCCAACCAGCTATCTTTACATTTTTTCCAATGTAGTTTTCTTTTTCTTTGTACAGATCTCTTATTTCGATAAAATCTCTTTGCATTTTTTCCTCCTTAAAAAATAAAAAACACCTTCGTCCTCAAAGGGACGAAAGTGTTGAATTCGCGGTACCACCCTAATTTGTACAATCTAAAACATCTTAAATAACTCGATTTTTTCTATCGCGCTTTATATTCAAAATTTGATTATTTTAAAATGTACATCTCAAACCTCTAACGCGGTTAACCGTCTTTTCCTACTTAGTTTCAAAAAAGAAGCTCAGAGGCGTTTTTCATAATATCCTTCACTGCGATACTCACACCATCTATCGCTCGCTGTAGCAGTAATATTATTACTCTTCTCTTCAACGCTCATATGTCATGATTATATCAAGAAAAATCGATTAATTCAAGTATTATTTAACCTTTTATAAAAACTTATGGGTTTACGTTAATTTAAAAAGAAAATTCTAGTAATTTTATTAACTGAAATTAATTTATAAAAGCTAATCTATTTTTACTTCTACGCTCTTTTTAGTAAATTCTCCCTGTACTCTTCCAACCACATAATACACATCGTCACTTCCACTTACATTTACATATTCGATGATGTTTTTTGCCTTGTCCTTAGGTTGATCATTAGGCGGTTCTCCTGGAATAACAGTACTTATATGAATAAACTCATCGCTTCCTTGAACTTTTTTGTATATAAAATACTCGTCAACTTCAGGCTCATTTTCCCAAGTTAGCTTATATAGTTTATCCCCTGATTTTTCAAATTTCAAATTTCTAATCTCTATATTTTCTGGGGTTCTCTTTGTTACATTTACAAAAGCAACCTTCCTCATAGAGCCGCTACCAACTACAACTCTCTCTTTACCTATCTTTAATCCAGTTATATTTCCCTTATCGTCAACTGATATATTTCTATCTTTAGATAATCTCGGCTCAGCATATCTGTAGATAAGTTTAGGAGATTTAGCATCCTTAGGCATATACTTTACCTTTGCGTTTAAGTTTTTCCTCTGCCCAACTTGTAACTCTAGGTTGTGGTTTAGATCTATTCCGTCAACCCTTGGCATTATATCGAAGCTCGCCTGTACCTCCTTTTTGTTATATTTTACTATAACCTTGGCAGTGCCGACACCGACAGCTTTTATCTTCTCCCCATCAACCTTTATTATCTTGTCATTTGAACTTATGTACTGAGGTTTATTTCCTTTTTCTAGGCTTTCATAATCCTTAAGCTTAACGTGATAATTTATATATGATTCATCTCCATAAAACTTGAGTGGTTTTTCAAATTCTGCATCTAAGCTTTCTACCTTTGGGTTTACGACTTTTATAGAGGCCTTTTTAAGTACTCTATTTTTCTTCATGACTCCTATTGAACTAGTACCGACCTTGTTAGCCACTAATTTATCTCCGTCGATTGTAATAACTCCGCTTTCATCAAGTACATTGAACCAAATGCTGGGTCTTTTTGCAAATTTAGGTACCAATACGTAATCCCCTGCAGACAGGGTAACCGTATCACCTAGCTTAACTACATATTTATCTATATTCTTTATATAGTTACCACCAATTACTTGTATCTCAATTCCCTTTACCATAGGACTTAAAATGCCTAGTTTGAGAAAGAAAAATTGTCCGACTAAAGTAAATACAATTAGTAAAAATAAGATAATCTTGGTCTTTTTTGTTGGACCTCTCCTCTCATTCATAGCATCACCTCTTTTAAAAATTCATTATTTTCCTCCACAGAATCGATTATATCATAAAAATTAATAAAATCCATTTTTATTTTGTCTAAAAATATTGATGTATATGAAATTAATATTTATAAATACGAAATGTCAAATCTTTTTTACTGTAATGACAAATGTAAAAACTCTTGATATAATATTGTTTGAAACTAATTTATTTATTAATTATTTAGAGGAGAAAAATATGTCACAAACAAATACAAATTCAAGTTCGAAATTTAGAGATTTTATGAGGAGAAAAAATATAGTAATCTCAACCCAGAGATATTTTATAGATGCTCTAAGTCACATGGCAATGGGACTTTTTGCCTCACTCCTAATAGGAACTATATTAAACTCAATAGGGATAAAATTTCATATAAGTTTTTTCTCAGAAACATTATTTCCACTAGCTAAGGCTATGACAGGTCCAGCTATTGCAGTCGCGATCGCTATGGGGCTTCAGGCGCCTCCATTAGTTGTATTTTCTACCTGTTTGGTAGGAGCTCTTGGAGATCAGCTAGGAGGACCAATAGGAGCTTTCGTGTCAGTTATATTTGCAACGGAATTCGGTAAGATGGTTTCTAGGGAAACTAAGGTAGATATTATCGTAACACCAGGTGTAACTATACTCGTAGGTACTTTAATCGCTGTCGTAATCGGACCTATACTATCAAAATTCATGGTTGAGTTTGGAAATATAATCATGCAAGCTACCACACTTAAACCAATTCTAATGGGAGCAATAGTTTCCGCCCTCGTAGGTATTGCACTCACCTTACCGATCAGTAGTGCAGCAATATGTATGATGTTAGGACTTAGTGGACTGGCAGGTGGAGCAGCCACAGTTGGATGTTGTGCACAAATGGTAGGATTTGCTGTTATGAGCTATAGGGAAAATAAGTTAGGTGGACTTGTAGCTCAGGGAATAGGTACTTCAATGATTCAAATACCAAACATTATCAAAAATTGGAAGATATGGATTCCACCGACACTAACATCAATAATACTTGGACCTATTTCAACAACGGTATTTAAAATGACAAATATTCCTTTGGGCTCTGGAATGGGAACCTGTGGTCTAGTAGGACAGTTCGGTACATTTACTTCAATGCTTGCAGATGGTAGAGCATATTCAGAGATTATGGTGGCGGTAATTATACTGCACATCGTTGCGCCGGCAATATTAACCTTAATTTTTGGAAATATCTTAAGAAAAATAGGATGGATAAAAGAAGGAGATCTGAAACTTGATCTATAGGCGTTGACAAAA
>JASBZE010000042.1 GCA_029983575.1 Peptostreptococcaceae bacterium | reverse complement strand
ACTATAATTTTGGTCCTGGTGTTTATTTTACATGAATAAAACCAAGTTAAATGGCAATGAATAACAAAGGGTTTATGTTATTTAATAGCAACGTATCCGAATATTTACAGCCAATTATGAATAAAATAAAAAAATATATCAAAAACTCTATAAAAATTAGCGAAAAGTGTTGTAATAGCTAGCTTTTTAGGATATAATAAGCCTAAGGTGTTCGTTATGTGACAAAAAGTAAAAAAAATTAAAAAAGTACTTGAAAAAGTTACAAAATTGTAATACCATAGTATTGTGAGAAATTTATACGGGGGAGAGTGCCCTCAAATCTAAGAGATGTAATAAAAAATTATATTGTTGGGAGGAATTATTCATGAAAATGAAGAAAAATTTAGCAATAGTTATGTCTGCAGTAACTGCTGTTGGAGCCGTTGCACCAGTTGTTGCAAATGCAGCTATAACTGAAAAAGGTGCTACTAGAGATGAAGTTATAAAAGAAGCTCAAAAAGCTCTAGACACTAAGTACAGTGATAAAAAGGAATATGGAAGCGATGATGCAGAAGTTAAGGCTGATAGTAGCAAACTAGACAAGGATGTTGCTAGATCAGTATACAAAGTTTATTTAGTAACTGATGCAACTAATTTAGATGCTAAAAAGGGAGATCTTTTAGCTGCATTGGAGAATGTACAACCAAGTAATACTTTAACAACTAAGAGAGTTCAAGATGTTAAAGAAATTAGAGAAGCTGCTGATAGCGGTAAGAAATTTAAAGTTGTTATTGTAGACAAAGGACATGCTAAGGTTGATGGCAAAGTAGTTTACAAGAGAGATATAAACAAGGTTGTCTATGCTGAACAAACTGAAACTGACAAAAAAGTTACTTTTACAGATGCATTAACTGTTAATGATACTAATGTTGCCAGATTACTAAAAAATGCTATAAAAACAGTAGCTGTATATGATAAATATGGAGAGTATGTAAAAGATATTACAGTTAATAAAACAGAGAATCAACCTGTTCTTGACACAAGTGAGTTAGCTAATGCTGGTAAAGTTGTTTTAACATTAAAAACCGGAAAAACTGTAGAACTTAAGCTTGGTGAAGCAGCTTACGATTTCTCAGTTGCAAGAAATGCTGCTGGAGAAAAACTAGATCTTAATAATAAGAAAGATGACTTGCCATCTGTAGCAGAAACTGTAACTTCATTTGATTTAAAAGCTCTAGATGAAGACGATGATGAAGTAACTCAAGAAGTAGCAGTAGTTGGTGGGGACGCAACTATATATGACATATCTAAGATGGCTAGAACTCTTGAATATAAAGTAGAAGATATATATTCTAATGAAACTGGTTACAGCGAAAAGGGAGCTGACGCTGTAAATGCAGTAATTAGACTTGCTAAAAAGAAAGATGGTCAATGGAGAAAGGCCAACTTAAGTGGAGTTAACTATATTAGAACTGCTAATGCTCAAGAGATCAAAGATGAAGATCTAGTTGTTGATTATGTTGATGGACAATATGTACTTAAAGTTAAGATTGACAAAGCAGTTGATACTGTTGACAGTCAACTAGATAATCCTGTTGAACAAGATTTAGATATCATATTCAAAGGAAAATCTCTATCAGAAGTTAACAAGATAAGAGATGATATCAAAGCTGGAGAAGATGTAGTTCCAGGTAAATTTGATAAGATTGTTGGAAAAAACAGATTCCAAACAGCTATAGAAATATCAAAAGAAAGATTTAAAGATAATGTAAAAGCAGATGCAGTGGTTATAGTTGGTGCTAATGCTATAACTGATGGTCTTGCAGCAGCTCCTCTTGCAGCAGCTAAGAATGCTCCAGTGCTTCTTGCAGGAAAGAACAAGCTAGATGTAGATACTATGGCTGAAATCAAGAGAGCAGTTGATGATATTAAGAACAAGAAGGTTTATATAGTTGGTGGTAAGAGTTCAGTTTCTGAAGAAGTCGAAGCACAGCTTAAGTCTGAATTCAATGTAGTTCCAGTTAGACTTTCAGGTTCTGATAGGTATGCTACATCTATAGAAATAGCTAAGAGACTGTACGATGATCAAAATACACTTAGAGGAGCTGGAAAAGTATTCTTTACAGGTGGAACAGGTGCAGCTGATGCAATGTCTATTTCTGCTGAAGCATCTAAAGTAGTTCCGAAAGATGGATTTAACAAAGTATCTCCTATAATCATAATGAAGAAAGATGGTTTTGATAGAGAAACTAGAAGAACTATAGGGCTAATAGCAGCTAGAGGTACTCAATCTTATGTAATTGGTGGTACTGGAACAGTTTCATACGCTGGTATGCAAGAGCTTAATAAGACAGTTGCTGTTAATGAAGCAGCTGGAGATCTTGCAGCAAAGAGAATATCTGGTAAAAATAGATATGCTACTAACGCTGATGTAATAACAACATTCTATAAAGGTAATAAAGGTGAGGCTTTACCAAGAGTATATGTAGCAAGTGCATTTGACAACTACCTAGTAGATGCTCAAACAGCAGGTGCTTTAGCTGCAGCTAAGAATGCTCCAATACTATTGGTAGGAAATAAACTTGATAAAGCTCAAGCAGATTTATTTACTAAGAAAGTTAAGACTGATGATTATAACTATTTTGTTAAAGAAGGTTTAAATAAAGAAGGTCAAGTAGAAAATGATGGTAAATTCGGTACTAAGTTAACTCAAGTTGGTGGTGCAGCTAGCGCTACAGCACTAAGAGAAATTGTTAAAGCTCTTGGACTATAAGATTTAACACTATCTTAACAAATAAATAAAACAATTAAGGCGGATGATTTTTCATCTGCCTTTTTTCATGCTATAATACTCTTATAACAGGAGGTGTAGCCTTGGAATATAAAATAATAGATAACATAGATGAACTAAAAAAACATAGAGAAGAAATGACCGAAATTTCCGATGGAAATCCACTATTTTTCTCTACGTACTTCTTTCTAGAAAACTACATAAAAAACTTCTCGGATAAATACAATTTCAAAATTATCCTAGTGTATAACAACAAAACCTTAGTTGGATATGCTCCCCTATACACTACCAATAGAAAAAAAGGTCCTTTTTCTTGGACGGAGCTTAGATTTGCATCAGAGGGAGATTTTAGAGGATTTGTAATTAGAAAACCTAGAAATGACGCTGACCCAAGTAAGGAGAAAATCATTCAAAAGATTTTTGAAGTAATTAATGAAATTAAATGGGATAGGATTTGTCTAGACTATATTTCTAGTAAGAACGATTTGTTTAAGTATATAAAAGTTTCAAATATGCTAAATCCCTACCTTAGGTTTCAACTTGAAGCTCCATATATCGAGCTTAGTTCCATGAATTTAGAGGATATTAAGTCTATTTTTCCATCTAAGCTCAATAAATACAAAAATAAATTAGAAAGGGAAGTCGGATATTATTTTGAGGTGGTTAATAGACTAGACGATGAATTATTTGATGAGATGGCGAGTCTACATATCGAGGAGAAAAACTATCTTAAATCTAAGGGGAGAGAGGAGAGGCATTCTCTATATGAAGACGATAGGAGGAGAAGGTACTTTCATGATGTGCTTACTGGGAGGGATACATATCATTGCTGTATCAGAAA
Source organism: Peptostreptococcaceae bacterium (assembly GCA_029983575.1). Classification (GTDB taxonomy): domain Bacteria; phylum Bacillota; class Clostridia; order Peptostreptococcales; family Peptostreptococcaceae; genus JASBZE01. Next base: position 11,099 of record JASBZE010000042.1, on the reverse strand, counting down.
ATCTTCTGACTCAAAGCTACTAGCATATAGAAATGTTCATATTTCTGATGATATCCTACATTCGTGGAATACTGCATATTCTCCTGAGGTGGCTAGCTATAGGGTTAATAATATTATCCTATATGAAATGATTAAATATTTTAAGGAAAATAATATAGATAAGGTTTTTAGTCTGGGCTCTGGGGGATATCCTTGGAAGTTTGCTATAACTGATAAGTTCGTGTCACTATATACCTTAGATTATTTTAGAAATAAGAAAAATATCAAGAAATTAATAGATTTTTCGTCTTTGATTAAGTAGATTTTATTTTTAAGTTGTTATTGTATTTTTGCTTACAATTTAGGATTAAAATTTAGGACTTTATTTTAGGATAAAAAATTAGCTTTTTTAAAATGAGAAGTTAAGTCTATTTTTTCTAGAAGTATTGAAATATACAGTATTTTCGTGATATAATTTTCTTGTATATTATAAATATAATAAAAATTAAGTAAACAAAATAGGAGGGTGCTATGAAAAGTTTTAAGAAGATAACGGCTGTTACTATGTCAGCAGCTATGGTTGCAGGAGCGGGAGTTCAAGCCCTTGCTCATCTAGGCGACAATTTTAACGACCAAGATTTTGAAAAAATAGTAAAACAAGGCGGAGGAGAATATACAACTGCAGATTTAACAAATGGGGTTAGCTTCGCTGCTACCCAATATGCTAACAGCAAGAGGGGATATTTTGTAATTCAGTTACATAAGGCTGATGTTAAGGGATATGACTTCCTAGATGCTGAAGGAAAGACAGTAAAGGTAAAAGAGGGGAATAAGGAAGTTACAAGAAAATCTAACTTTAGTCTAACTCTATCTACTGGCTCATCTAGAAGTATACAAACTAAGGATATTTATGGGGCTAACAAAGAAAGCTTTATTTTCAATTATCCAGACCTAACTACAGAAAAGGGAGTGGCGAACTACCCAGTAGTAGACAAAAAGGGCAACTCCGTAAATGATATGGTATCTTTCTACGTGCCATATTATGGAACTGGAAATCCAACTCTAACCATATCAAAGGTAGATGGTAAAGCTAGTACGTATTATAAAAAGGCAAAAGATCCAAATACTAAAAAGGAAACTAATAAATTTGATACATCAAAAGAATATAATAGAGAGGTCGAAGTTTACTATGTTCCATATGACGAAGATATGGACAAGGAAGCTGATATCAACCCAACAAGAGATCACAGAGACTTATACACTAATATGATTAAGCCGGATATGGTATACAGAGGTTTCCCATTTAGCCTTGGAACTTCTAAGACATATATGATGTTTGATGAAGGTATGGGTACTTCTGGTTCTATAAAACTTGATATTGAAAGGGTAAATAGAGGAAACTTTGATGGTAAGGGTGTTAAATACACTGTATTCCCTAATGAGGGAGAGCTTAAGAAGTTTATAGAAGGAAAGTCTGCTTCTAAGAGTACTGGAACTATCAAAGGAGAGGGTACTATATCTCTACCAGCTAGAAAAGGTAATGTAATAATGCTTGAATCAGAAGACTACGGTACAGCAGTTAAGCTAACTACTTCTGCTTCTGGAGGAAGCTCTCTACCAACTAACCCAACTGATCCTAACGAGGTTAAACCACAACCTGGTAACAAGTTGACTGAGCTTCAAAACTATTTGAAATATAAGTCTACTAGGGTAGCTGGCAAGGATAGATATGACACTGCAGCTAAGGTTGCTAATTTATTCGGAAAGGCTGAGACAGCTGTTATAGTTAGTGGGGAAAACTTCCCAGATGCTATTTCTGCCGGACCTCTAGCTAAGCTTCACGATGCTCCTATTCTAATGGTTAAGAAGAATATTATCCCAGCAGAGACTGAGAAAGCTCTTAAGGATCTTGGAGTTAAGAAGGTATTTATAGTAGGTGGTAGAAGTACTATTTCAGATTCTGTAGTTAGAAGGCTAAATGATTACAATCCTACTCTAATCGACGGTAAGGATAGATATGAAACTTCTCTAAATATAGCTAAAAAGGTGTTAGCTGGAAGTGATATCAAAGAGGTGTTCGTGGCTGACGGTAAGAATTTTGCCGATGCTCTTTCTGTAAGTCCTGCTGCTAAGGGCGCTCCAGTTGTTTTAGTAAACAATAGGGTTACTAGTCAGGCTCAAGATGCTTTCAAGGCTGCGGGTATTAAGAAGTACACTATTGTTGGTGGTACTGGTTCAGTAAGTTCTAATGTAGCTACAACTCTAGGTAATGGAGTAGTTAGGGTTTCTGGTAAGGATAGATACCAAACTTCTCTTATGATAGCTAAGAAGTATTTTAAAGATGTTGATAGGGCGTTCTTGGCTAGTGGAGAAAATTACCCAGACTCTTTAGCAGTTGGTGCTTTGGCTCTTAAAGAGGACAGCCCACTTCTACTTACAAGGAGAGCGACTCTTCCAAATGATTTAGGTCTATACCTACTTAATAATACAAATAAGGTTACTATTATAGGTGGTACTGGTTCTGTGGCTGATGTTCAGGTTCTAGGGAATATTAAGGCCGGAGTAAGTGCTGTAGACAATGTAGTTCCTACTGACAAGGAAAGACCTATTACTAAATAGGTAAAGGAGTGTTTTTATGAAGAAGTTAATATCTTTATCTCTGGCGGGGGTTCTCGCTTTGGGGATGAGTTTGGACTCGGCATTTGCTGCTAGGGTCAATCCCGTGAATTTCAAGGAAATCAGGGGAAAGAATAGATATGAGACAAGTGTAAAATTAAGTAAGGAAGCTTATTCTACTTCTGCTAGCACGGTTGTTGTAGCTAGCGGAAGAAACTTCCCTGATGCTCTTGCGGGAGGCCCTCTTGCAAGTGCGTTAAAGGGTCCGCTTTTGCTTACTGACACTAAGAGTTTGCCTGCAGAGGTTAAATATGAAATCCAAAGGCTAAAGCCTTCTAAGATTGTTATCCTCGGAGGATATAGTTCTGTTTCTCAAGATGTTGAGAATTCTTTAAAGGAGCTTGTAAGAAATACTACTAGGATAAATGGTAGAGACAGGTATGCCACTTCTGTTTTGGTTGCTAAGGAGGTCAGATCTCTAGGCAAGGCCAATGATATGAAGACAATCGTAGTTAGTGGTAAGGTGTTTGCGGATGCTCTTTCTGCTGGTGCTTTGGGATCTAAGTTAAAGGCTCCTCTAATTCTTACTAATGGTAAGAGTTTGCCACAGGGTTATTACGATGTTATGCTAAGCGGAAGTAGTGACAACAATATAATCGTTGGAGGTAGTTCAAGTGTTAACGTAGCTGGTCTAAGTGGTACTAGGGTTAGTGGTTCAGATAGGTATGAGACAGCTGTAAAAATTGCCGATACTTATTTTACATCTCCTAAGAATATCGCTTTAGCAAGTGGGATAGACTTCCCGGACGGACTTGCTTCTGTGACTTTGTACAATACTTTCGAGTCTCCTATTTTACTTTCTAAGAAGGATAGTGTAAGCAGTTCTGTCAAGGATTATATCACTAGGAGAAAGGTTAATAAGGCGTTTATCGTAGGTGGTACTACTTCTATAGGAAGTTCTGTTAGGTCTACTATCAAAAATGCTGTTGACGACAATATGTACAAGCTAGACAGGCCTACTATTGTAAATGGTGTTGGCGAAGGTCAATCGACTGTGAATGTAAGGCTTGATGAGAGAGCTAATGAAGCTGGTGAGGTATCTGTCTACAAGGTCGATTCAAATAATGACGTCGTAGGTAATTCTATAGGTACGGCTAAGTATTACAAGGGTGCTGACTCAAATTACGTGGTTACTGTTTCTTTGGGCGTTGTGCTTCAAAGGGGCGACAAGGTAGTAGCTAAGAAGACTGAGGGAAGTTTGATATCAGATTACTCTGATATAGCTTCTGTAGGTGGGGCTTCTGTTAGCTCTAAATCTGAGTTTGACAAGTTGAAGAACAAAGAGGTAGTTGTTGAGTTGACTGAGGCGGATTCAAATATGCCTGCCAAGATAAAAACTGCTGTGGACTACAAGTTGGCTAATGACAAGGAGCTTAGCAAAAATTACAAGTATGAGGTTTCTGAGGTTACCGATGTCGGTTCAATCAGAGGTGACACTACTAGGTACAGGTCTCCAAAGGTTAAGCTGACTGTGACTAACAAGAATAATTCCGCTGATAAATATACTGGTGATTTTGATAAGTTAAGGGTCAACATCGTTTATGACAAGGTGATCGGACTTGACTTTGATAAGGATAAATACACTGTGGTAAAGGGCGACAACACTGGTACTAATCTCGTGATCACTCCTCTTGTAAGTGGTAAGGTAAGTGACTTGAGGCTATCTGTGAGTGCTTTAGATGATAAAAATAACGCATATAGTGTTAGTTCAAATTACAGTACTTCAACTGGGAAGACAACTGTTACAGTGAAGGTACCTAATTCAAACTCAACTGTAAAGAGCATAACTGTAAATGCGGTTTACGACAAAAATGGAACTAAGTTAACTAAGAGCGCTGTTGTTAATGTGTCTGACAGATCTGTTGAGGATATGAGCTTGACAAACAACGTGTCAGGAAGTCCTGGTCTTGTAGATATGAAAGATGGAAGATATGCTATTGAGATATATCCACAAGATACGAGAAATCAAGAGCTTATAGCTACTCTTAAGGGAAAAGGAAATGTAAGTAGTATAGACGCTGCGGGTAATTTTACTGCAGCAGTAGAAAGTGCTAATTTTGATGATTCATCTTCAAATAATGTTAAAGTAAACATTGAATTTGAAAATATAAAAGATTCTAATGGTAAACCTACTGGCAAGGTTAAGGTTAAGGTTACTGACTCAACTAATGCAAATGGAAAGCCGTACAGCTATAGATATAGGCTACAATATGAAGGTACTACTATTATAACAAAAAAAATCAGCGTTAATGTTAGAGGAAATTAAATCTAATGAAAATTAGACAGATATAAATCAAAAGCCTACAGATGTAAATCATAAGTCTAATAATAGTTAGATGGAGATAAGTCTAAAGGGTAATTAAGTCAAAGTTAACGTGAAAAAATTTTAAAATTTATAAATTTAAAGGGCTGGCTGGTTTAGCCAGCCTTTGTTTAACTAGCAATTATTTAAGCTATTTAATTGGCGATAAGTAAATTAACTAGCAACAATTTGAGGTGTTTTATGAAGGTGTTTAAGTATTTTTTGTATAGAGTTAAATATTTAAAGATGGCTTTAGCCATTGCTCTCTGCATACTTTTATCTCTATCATCTATGCAGTCATTTGCAAGTGATCGTGCTTTGTACAAGGATAAGATAAAGCAGGTAAATGCCAAGAACATCGAGGTGATTAAGGGAAAAAACAGGGTAGAAACTTCTGTGGCTATCTCAAGGAGAGTGTTTTCTTCTGCTAAGTCTGTTATCATCGTAAGCGGAAAGGTATATGCTGACTCTATTAGTTCGATATACGTTTCTTCTATGGAAGACGCTCCTATTTTGATAACTATGGGTAAAAATCTAGAACCATCTATTAGAGATGAGGTCAAGAGATTAAAAGCAGAGAGGGCTATTATTGTCGGGGGCTCTTCTTCTGTGTCCTCAGCTGTTGAAGAGAAACTTAAAAATTTAGACGGTATAGAGTCGGTGACTAGGATTAGCGGAAAAAATCGCTATGATACCAATATGAATATTTTTAAGTCTTACGATATTTCAGAATCAAAAAAGGCGATGATAGTAAGTGGGGAGAATTTTGCCGACGCGATTTCTGCCGGTGCCTATGCTCATAAGAATAAGTTTCCTATAATTTTGGCTCCAAAGGTTATGGACAGTGGATTTTTTAGTTTTCTAAAAGGAAAATCTATAGAGAAGTTTGTAGCTTTAGGTGGTACGGCATCTATTTCTGGAGCATTGGACAGAAATATTTCCAATCTATACAGGTATTCTGGGGTATCTAGGTATGATACTTCATATATGTTTAACAGGGATCAGGAAAAAAATGAGGGACTGGTCCTTACTAGTGGGGAGAATTTCGCCGACGCTATGGCGGGATCCGTTTATGCTTCAAAAAGAAATATGAATATGGTTTTATTCAATCAAAATCCTAATACATACCAAAATATTTACGACTATGATAGGGCTGTAGTTCTCGGAGGAGAGCTTGGTTCTAAGGTTAGAAAAAATATTGTCAACAGGTTGGTTTTTGACGATGATTATGTTGCTTGGGCTGATAGGATAATAGCGGGCACTTTTCCTCTTTACGAAAATGGAGACAGGACTATTTCATATAATGGGAATTTTAGGAGTTTTTCTAGTCGCTCTAGAAATGAACAGAGAAGAGTTTTCGCTTTTTTCTTTTTAAGTGATTTAACCAATGCCTACATAGCTACTGGGGATAAGAAGTATGTCAACTCTGGTATTAATTATATTAGAAAGTTTGAGTCCGAGCTAAGTGACGATATTGAGATGATGTGGCACGATGAAACCACCGCCAGAAGACTTATGAGTTATCTTTATTTCTATGTAAACTCAAATCACGCACTGAGGTCATCGGACAAGAATATGATGTTAAAATCTATGAATCTTATGGCTAGAAAGATGGCTTACACGGATTTTTGGTCGGGAAATAACAACCATGGATATTTTCAAGATAATGCTGTTATGAGATATGCAAATTTCGTTGGGGATTCATCTATGTTTAGGATTGCTGCAAATAGAGCTGCAGATTATTTTCTAAATAATTTCGACGAAGAGGGTGTCCATATGGAAAACTCTCCTGAATACCACTTCGTATTGCTGGAGGAGCTTAAAAATTACGTGGATTCGATTAGCTCTAATGTTAGCAGGTATAATGAGATTAAGAGAATTTACGATAGGTCTTATGATTTTTCCAATGCTGTAGTGATGCCTAATTCATATTTGCCAAATCTTGGTGATACGGGAATGATCAAGGTCGATTTAGAAAAATATTATGAGAGAGATCCAATCGATTATAGATATGAGACTAGGAGAGCGACTTTTTTGAAGTCCGGATATGATATTTTGAAGGGTTCAGATACCTATCTTCTTTTTAGAGGTGGGGCGCTTAGAGATTATCATAGGCACAATGACGATCTGAGTTTCTGGCTTTACAAAAATGGAGTTGTTTTCTCTGAGGTTGGAGCTTTTGGGTATGAGTATTCTAATTCATATGCTCAATACGTGAAGAGTTTTGAAGCTCACAACACATTGATAGTCGATGATAAAAATGAAACCACAAGGGGAAGTACGGTTTTATTTGCAGATGATAGAGGTACAAGCTCATCGGAAACTGTGGAAGAGATAGGAGGAAGTTCTTATAATTCTGAAGGATTTTCTTCTCTGCCAGATGTACTAGGAGTTATGAGAGGCTCTACTGACAGGATTAAGGGGGTTAAGTTTAATAGGTCAATCGCTTATGGTAGTGATTTATCTAGGTTCGTGGTAAGGGATAGGATGATTTCTCTAGATAAGAAAAACCACAACTACAAGCTACTGTTTCACTTAGACCCATCAGTTAAGGCGAAGATGAATTCAAGGACGGTAGAGCTATATAGAAATGGAAATATAATCGGCAAGGTTTCTTCTGATGGAAATATGAGTATTAAGAACGACGTGTTTTTTAAAACCTATGGAGCGATTCCACAAGGTACTGATTTGATTGTCGTCGAGATTAATGGAAAAGATGTAGATAATGAGACTGTTATAGATGTTTATTAATGTGTCGACTTAGTTATATGTTTTGTAGTTTGTATAATTTATGAGATAGATGAATATACCGACTAGACATAAGCTATGAATAAAGATAACAGATAATATTATATATTATCAGTGCATATTTAAAAAGGCATTGGCTTTGATTTATGGATATAAATAATAAGGTAAGTGATGGTATGAAAGACGGTTATACATATATTAAGGATGATGTTTTTGTCAAAATTAAGCATGATTTTGAGAGGCTTTCTGATAAAGACAACGCAGAGAAGATGTCAAAGTATATGAGGTACAAATTCAAGTTTTACGGGATTAAAAGTCCTGAGAGAAAATCAATTTACAAGGGTTGTTGGAAGGTGTGATTATGAAATTTAGATATGCAAAAAGGGAGGATGTCGGATTAATTCTTAGGTTTATCAAGGATTTAGCTGAGTATGAGGAGCTTCTAGATGAGGTGGTCGCTGATGAGAATATTTTGGAGGATTGGATTTTCGATAAGGAAAAAGCCGAGGTCATCTTTGTTTTAGAGGACGATAAGGAAGTTGGGTTTGCTCTTTTCTTCCATAATTTCTCTACTTTTCTAGGTAGGGCGGGCATTTATCTTGAGGATTTATATGTTAAGCCTGAGTATAGGGGCAAGGGTTATGGAAAGGCGCTGCTTGCAAAGCTTGCTGAGATAGGTGTCGAGCGTGGCTGCGGTAGGCTTGAGTGGTGGTGTCTTGATTCAAATACTCCTAGCATAGAGTTTTATCTATCATTAGGAGCGATACCTATGGACGAGTGGACGGTATACAGGATTTCTGGCGATACCCTAGAGAAGTTAGCAAAGAGTTCTAGCGATAAATAGGCAGATATTTGCTAATTTAAAGTTTGTTGGTTCGCTATATCTTTCTAAGTGCTAATTTACGGATTTGATATATCTTTCTCAGTGCCAACTAGTTGTTTAATAAAAAGGCTATTTGATTGATAATAAAAATTTATTTTCTGTTTTGGGACTAGAAGAATGATTTTTTGGTATAATTAATAATGCTTAATATATCAATATAAACGGAGGTAATATATGTTAGAAGTTGGATTAAAGCACAGTTGTGAATTGGTTGTAGATAAGAGTAATACGGCGGCTGCGGCTGGAAGTGGCGGTCTTGAAGTTTTTGGGACTCCATATATGATTGCACTTATGGAGCAAACTTGTAAGGAGCTTGCTCAAAAACACTTAGATGATTCTCAGGGGACTGTCGGTATTTCTATTTCGACAAATCACAAGGCAGCTACTCCACTTGGAATGAAGGTGGTTTGTGAGGCTGAGCTAGTTGAAGTCGACAGGTCAAGGCTAGTGTTCAAGGTTAGGTGTTATGATGATCTCGATGATATCGGCGAAGGAGAACATCAGAGATTTATTATTGACAATGAGAAGTTTTTGGCTAGTGTAAATGCTAAGATAGACAAGGCTAAGAAGTAGTGTCGATAGAAATGTTTATTGAATAAATCAATAATGTAGATTTGATTGTAAACACTAAGGTAGATAATGCTAAAAGAAAGGAAGTTCTTATGAATTATATAGATACACATTCACATTTATGGAGCGAGGAGTATTTGTCAAAAATTGAGGGTCTTGGTTCTAAGGGCGTCGAGATTGCAAGAATGATGAATGCTACTAACTCAAAGGAGGATTTGGAGTACAGGTTTTCTCTGATGGAAAAAGCCGGGGTAAAAAGGCAGGTAATATCTGCAACACCACAGGTTCCTGAGTATGGAAGTGCTGAGGAAGCTCTCGAGTGTGCGAAGATGATCAACGATGTGTACGCAGATGTGATGAAGGAATACCCTGATAAGTTTTTATGCTATGGGGTTGTTCCGCTTCCATATGTCGATGAGGCTATCGAGGAGGCAAAGAGGTGCATTAATGAGCTTGGTTTTGTAGGTGTCGCTTTAAATACTTATCTTCATCAAGATATACCTATTGGTGATGAGAGGCTCACTAGGTTTTTTGAGGCTTTAAACGAGATAGGGGCGAAGATATACATTCATCCTACAGGTTTTGGAGCTTGTTCTTCCATGGTAAACGACTTTAATCTAGAGTGGGTCGTAGGTGCTCCTATTGAAGATGGCTTGGCGATTTTGCAGCTATTGAAAGCCGACGTTTCAAAAAAATATCCTAATATTAAGTTCCATGTGGCTCACTTGGGCGGATTTTTACCATTTTTGATTCAGAGGATAGAGGATAATTATGAGGACTGGAACGCTTTTAAATCTAGTCCGATGGAAAGTATCAATGAGAGCTTTTATTTTGATACGGCTAATTTCCACGGACCAGCGCTTAGGTGTTCTGTAGATAGTTTTGGTGTTGAGAAGTTTTTTATGGGAAGTGATTTTCCATATTTTAAGGACGAGAAATACGTTAGAGCTGTAGAGTACATAAAAAATTCTGGGCTTGATGAAAAAGAGGTCGACGCTATTTTATTTAATAACGCGATTGAATTTTTTAATATAAAGTAAGGATTAAAGTAAGGATTAAAGTAAATTTAGATAAATATAAGGAAAGTAAGGTGATCTATATAAACGAAACTATTGAAAAAATTACTGGGGCGGCTAAGGTTAAGGAGTCGCTTCTAGAGTACAGTTGGTTTAAATACTTAGTAGCTTCGGCTTTTGCAGGCTTCTTTATAGGAGTGGGTATTGTCATTGCTTATACTGTTGGCGGAATTTCAGCAGCTGCAGGTAGAGGATTTACTAAGATTCACACTGGGATTGTGTTTGTCGTAGCACTGACCTTGGTAGTTTTTACGGGGACGGAGCTTTTTACGGGAAATAATATGGTCATGACTGTTGGATGGCTAAATAAAGGCGTTTCTCTAAAAAATATGATCAAGGTATGGGTGTTTTCTTATGCTGGAAATCTAATTGGTGCTATTATTGTGAGCGCTCTTTTCGTTGGTGCGGGCCTAGCGAGTGGCGATACGGGTCAGTTTTTTACAAATGCCGCTATAGGTAAGGCGAGTATTCCATTTGCAGCACTGTTTTTTAGAGGTGTGATGTGTAATATTTTGGTTTGTTTGGCGGTTCTCGTATGTTTTAGAACTGAAAATGACGCCGCAAAAGTTATGATTATTTTTATATTGCTATTTACTTTTATTACGGCAGGTTTTGAGCATAGTATCGCTAATATGACCGTTTATGCAACCTCACTTCTATCTTCTAGTATAACAGGGGTCACTCTTAAGATGGCAGTTTACAATTTGGCAGTTGCGACTCTTGGGAATATAGTCGGCGGAGCTTTATTTGTCGGAGGAGGATTCTTTTTATTAAAGACAAAAAACTAGGGGTTTGAAAATAAAATAATGAAATTTAGGTTGTATAATATATAGCGTTGATGAGAAAAATTTAAAGTCTAAAGATA
>JASBZE010000041.1 GCA_029983575.1 Peptostreptococcaceae bacterium | reverse complement strand
TGTTAATTATTCAACTTTAGGAAGCTCTACATTTTCAGTTTTATATTCGTATGTTGTTACGCTAGTTGATTTTTTGATATTTTCAGGTGATTCCATTCCTAACATAGCTGCAGAATATCTTTCTAGTAGAGTTGAATCAGTCTCGGTTTTTAGTACCTTATCATTGCTCTTATCAACCCACAAGAATGTAGTCAAACCTTCTGTTTTTATTTTTTCTAACTGCTCTTTTGCCTTAGGATTTTTTTCTATTTGTTTTTTCATATCCTCAATTTGTTGTTTCATTTGTTCATTTTCGCCATCACTTCCAAATAAATCAGCAATGTCGTTTATCTTTATATTATGAGATAATTTGACAGTTTTTACACCATTTAGATCTTCTTCGCCAACTACCTTCAAATCCTCTTTAATTGATTTTGAGTTTTTAAGCACTGAAAATTGGTCTTTAAATTTATCGTCTACATTTTTCTGAACAGAGTACTTACCTGTATTAATATCCTTTATATATACGTCTGTTGATCCATCCTTATTGATGGAAACATATGTTTCATTTGGTCTTCCTGTAACTTCTGTTAGTATCTTAATTATCTTAGGATCTTGATCTAGCTTATAGATCTGAGTGCTCTTATGAGTTTCGGTTTTTCCATCAGCTTTTTCTACTGTATGAACAGTAGTGCTCACACTATTGTCTTTAATTTTCATAGGATCATTAGCGTCAAGTATCTTTTGAATGTCTGCTGTTTGTTTATCATCTTTTTCTTCGCTTTTTTGTTCCTGTTTTTGCTCTTGTTTTTGTCCTTCCTTAGTGTCATCATTTCCTTTCTGATCACTGCCCTTTGAGCAGCCTACTAGCGCTAGACACGAAACTGTGAAAATCGCCATAAATTTTTTGAGTTTTTTCATATTATCCCTCCTAAAAAATTTAAAACTTAGGCATAGATTGCATCCACCTACTCATTAACTGATGGTCTTTCTAATCTAATTACCTAAGTTTAATTATACCACGTCAATTTTTATCTGAAACCATTTATTTAAAATTCTAATAATTAAATATTACTCAAATAATTAATTTTTAATTTTAAATGTTATTATAGTTTCACAGGCGTTTAACGTAGTAATCCATATTTTTAATTTTAAATTTTGAAATTAATTCATATAGGGATGAAGACCTCAGGTCTAATTCTAGCATTTGTCGGGAAGTTATTTCATCCTTTTCGCTAGGATCCACATTAGCGGTCATTTCATTGAAATCCCTTAATTTATCAATAGTATTTCTCTTTATTTTCTCATTAGTATTATCTTGTTTACCTGTACCAAATAGTAATTTTTTAATATCGGCTGCCTGTGTTATTACACTTATCTCACTGTCATTTGCCGCTTTTGCAATTACTGATAGAAGCTCTCGAGATTCTTTTGAAACGCTTAAGACATTTACGTAGCCTATCTTTTTTATAATCTTCGCATCATATACCAGTTTGGGCGTAATTTCTAGAAATATATTGTTTAATATCCTCTGAACCCTTGCGGCAGTTATGTTTTTAGTGTTTGCCTTATCAATAAAGCCGTCATAATTATCTAATTCTATTTGACTAATAAAATTAAATGTATCCTCACTTAGATCAAATACTTTTTTATAAAGCTCATTCTCTGTGATCATCCTGTATTTAACTATCCTTAGAAGATTATCTTCTAAGCTAAGGTCACCTATCATATCAATAGAGTTTAAAACCACCTCTAAGCTAGATAATGGCATGGTCGTTTTTAAAATATCATCATTTTCATTTAACGACTTATTTCTATCTCGGATAACTTGATCCTTTATATATTTCCTTATAGATGTTGCTGAGCTAAAGTTCAAATTCAATTTTTCATCATTAAAGTCAGGACCCTTCCTGCCAATGCAGATAGGCTTTATGTCTATATTCAACAAGCTTATGTGTTTTAGATACTCAAGTGCCAAAATATTGTTTGAATGGCTCAAAAAGTCCCCATCGCTACCGGTCACACTACTGTAGGCACGTGCTCTAGCCCTCGGAAAGCTATCCCCTTCTGATAGGCAGCTTCTAAGTACAGTTTCAAATTCGGCACTTGGAGAAGCAAAAAATTCGGCAGCTTCTTTTAATTTCTCTATGTTATCTGATTCCGCCCCAAAAGATATGTAGTCAAAAAAACCAATGGACTTAATTAATTTAATCGCACCACCGGCAAAAATATCGGCACTCTGTGTAGCAAAAATAGCCGGAAGTTCGATTACCATATCGACTCCGGATAAAACTGCCGCCTTTGCCCTAGAAAACTTATCGGCGATGGCAGGCAGCCCTCTTTGAGTAAAATTACCACTCATTATTGCCACAACATACGCATCGCCGATTATTTCCTTAGTTTTTTGAATCTGATACAGGTGACCGTTGTGAAAGGGGTTGTACTCAGCTACAATTGCACAAATTGGCTTATCTTTCATAACATCACCCTCCGTTTTTCTCATTTTAAAAACTTATAAAAACTTCATTATTTACATATTATTTATTTTATCAATTAGTTTGTATAGTTATCAAAGTAACCTTGTATGTGGATTATAGGTGTTCCCTTGTCCCCACTTCCACTTGTCAAGTCTGCCAATGATCCGACCAAGTCTGTAAGCCTTCTCGGAGTGGTTCCCTGAGATTCCATATGCCCTACCAAATCTTCGTCTTTGTTCTTAATAAAATCTGAAATTGCCTTTTTTAGATCTTCTCCGCTTAGATCCGCAAAGTTGTTGTCTGCTAGATACTTAAGCTTGACCTCGTTTGGAGTTCCTACAAGTCCTTTTGTGTAGGCTGGAGATACAACAGGGTCTGCAAGCTCCCAAATCTTACCAACTGGATCTTTAAAAGCTCCATCTCCATAAACCATGACCTCTATTTTCTTTCCTGTATTTTCCTCAAACTTCTTCTGTAAGCTTATAACAAACTCATCGCAGTCCCTAGGGAACAGCTTTACAGAGCTCTCTGTAGATTTATTGGATCCCAAAAGACCGAAGTCTTTATTATATCCAGAACCGTTGACAGGCTTTGTAAGTATGTCATCTAGTCCAAATATTTTTTCAGCCCCGTTTAACCTTAGTATATCCTTGGTTTTAAATCTCGTGTGAATGTCACAAGCGAGGACGTTTTTAGTATAATTTAAAATAGTCCTAGGGTTGTTAGAAAATATAATCTCTACTTCTGTTCCATAACTCCTTATCAAGTCAGCATAGAAATCTACATAGTCGACACCCGTAAATGTGTGTACGTGTCTACCAAATATCTTCCTGTACTCATCTAAATCCATTACATCAGCATATGGGTTTATACCCTTTTCAGTGATTAGATCTATGTCGAAAAGGTGGTTTCCTACCTCATCTGAAGGATATGATAGCATGAGATAAATCTTTTTGACTCCCTTTGCTATACCCTTTAGGCAGTTAGAGAACCTATTTCTACTTAGTATTGGGAATATAACCCCTATTTCATCTGCCTTGAACTTGTTTTTAATGTCAGCGGCGATGTCATCTATTGTCGCGTAATTTCCTTGAGCCTTTGCAACTACTGCCTCTGTAACACAGATGATATCTCTATCTCTAAACTCGTAATTGTCGCTTTTTGTAGCCTCTAGTACTGAATCATATACTATCTGTACCAAATCATCGCCTTTCTTAATTATAGGGGCTCTGACACCCCTAGAAATTGTACCTACTGCTCTTTGCATACTTCCTCCTATAAACACCACAATCTAAAGTTGTGCCTTATTGTCCATTACCTCATTTAATAAATTTCCAAGTTGAATTTCAAGCTTTTCAAGAACGTCTGTAGCGTAATCAACAGCTGAGTTTCTTATTTCTTGAGACTCTGCCTCTGCATTTTGTAACATCTCGTCAGCTCTTCTCCTAGCCTCCTTTATAGGACCGCTATTTTCGTAAAATTCTTCTAGGTATCTTCTGTTTTCCTCTTGAAGCCTCTCGATATCTTCATCTGACTCCTTATATCTTCTCTCGACCTCTTCTTGTGCCTTGTCTAGAAGTGATTGTGCATCCCTTCTCGCATCATTTAAAATTCTTTCCTTATCAGTGATCGCATCTTCTATTATCCTGTCTTTTTCGTCATTTATCCTCTTAGCGTGAACGATGTCTTCAGGTATTGACCTCTCTATCTCAGTTAAAAGTTCAGAGATATCATTTCTATTTACCTTCACAGTGTCACTTGAAAGTATAGAAGTAGATGCTGAATCTAATATTGATCTTATCTCCGCTATTAGATCTGTTACTATTACTTTTTCATCCATGACTACCACTCCTTTTTCTTTAATTCATCAAGAACGACTTTAGGCACTAGATTCTCTATATTTGCCCCAAACTTCATTACTTCCTTAATCAAAGAGGAACTTATGAAAGAAAATTTGACATTAGTCGGCAAAAGTACAGTTTCGATATCTTCATTTAGATTTTTGTTCATATGAGCCATCTGCAGCTCGTAGTCCACGTCCTGTGTAGTTCTGACACCCCTCACAAGAGTGTTGATATCGTTGGCTTTACAATAGTCAACCAAAAGTCCTTCAAAATATATTATCTTAACATTATCCAAATGCTCTGTGCATTTGGCAATTAAATTTTTTCTTTCTTCTAAGTTGAAAACAGTTTTTTTATTGGGATTGATCAATATACCGATTTGTAACTCGTCAAAAATCTTGGACGCCCTCTCTATGATGTCTAGGTGTCCGTTAGTAATTGGATCAAAACTTCCCGCAAACATGGCAGTTCTATTATTCTTACTCATTTACTTCCTCCAAACTCATAATGGTAACGACAGTCTTGCCATATTTTTTTTCCTTAGTTTTTACGAGCCTTCCACTTCCCTCTATTGAGGTTTTCATATCATGCTCTATTACGATAATTCCATTCTCATCTAGTATATTTTTCTCATCGATGAGCCTTATAACTTTTTCAAATAAACCTTCAAAATATGGAGGATCGACAAAAATAATATCAATCTTGACTTTCTCCCTATGGATGAGTTCGATCATCTTCTCAAATCCATAGTTGTAGACCTCTGACACATTTTCCAGTCTTGCTTTTTTTAAATTCTTCTGAGTCATAGCCACGCTATCTTTACTCTTGTCGGAAAAATATCCAACCCTAGCTCCCCTTGAAATCGCCTCTATTCCAAGAGCACCGCTTCCCGAAAAAAGATCTAATACCTTTGAATCGTATATATGAGGTGCTATTATATTGAACATAGCTTCCTTTACTCTGTCAGTAGTGGGTCTAACGTCTTCGTTTCTTGGGGCGATGAGTTTAAGTCCTCTCGCCTTGCCTGAAATTACTCTCAACTTCTCTCTCCTTAATACTGTCTTAATTTTAATTTTATCACAAAATCATTCTTTTATCACTTAAATATCAAAGTTTACGTAAAATTTTGCGAATAAATTCATATTATAATATCTAAGTTTTGATTAATATAGTTTTAATTTTTTATCTAAGAAATATTATGAACCTTTAATTTAAAATCAAATAAGCTTTGATTGTAGGTCCAAACTTATCAATAATATGTTCTTTTAATCTCTCATTTTCTTTCATCTCCAATTTAGGATCCTCTGATATTATACCTCTGGCCACCTCCTGCGCCTTGACTAAAATATCCCTGTGCTGAAATAAATTTGCAAGCTTTAGTTCCGGTAGTCCGTGCTGTTTGGTTCCGAAAAATTCCCCGGTACCTCTGATTTCCAAGTCCTTTTCAGATATCTTAAACCCGTCATTAGTCTCCTGCATTATAGCCATCCTCTGCCTACAAACATCTGTGTCCTTGTGATGAATCAAAACGCATCTACTCTGTTCTCCTCCTCTTCCTACACGACCTCTTAGCTGATGTAGCTGAGCTAAACCAAATCTCTCCGCGTTTTCTATAACCATGAGTGTAGCGTTGGGTACGTTGACTCCAACTTCGATGACAGTAGTCGACACTAAGATATCTAACTCTCCATTTTTAAACATACCCATAACTTCATCTTTTTCATCCTGTTTCATCTTTCCGTGAATAAGTCCTAATCTAAATCTGCCATTGTATTTATCCCTGAGAAATACAAACATATCCTCAGAATTTAAAGCCTCTATGTGTTCGCTCTCTTCAACTAGCGGACATACGACATAAACTTGCCTTCCCTTTTCTATCTCATTTACAACTAGGGTGTCGTATACGTAATCCCGTCTATTTGGACCTACAGCATTTGTGATTACCTCTTGTCTTCCTGGGGGAAGTTCGTCTATTATAGAAACGTCTAGGTCACCAAAT
This sequence comes from Peptostreptococcaceae bacterium, assembly GCA_029983575.1. Taxonomy (GTDB): domain Bacteria; phylum Bacillota; class Clostridia; order Peptostreptococcales; family Peptostreptococcaceae; genus JASBZE01. Next base: position 8,618 of record JASBZE010000041.1, on the reverse strand, counting down.
ATAATTAGAGCTAAAGTCCTAGGTATTGGAGTCGCCGTCATAATGAGCACGTTTGGAGATTCGCTCTTTCTTGCCAGTTTTCCTCTCTGATTGACTCCAAATCTATGCTGTTCGTCGGTTATTACAAGCCCTAGGTTGTTAAACTCGACACCATCTTGTATTAATGCGTGTGTACCTATTACTATATCTATCTCACCAGATGATATTTTTTCTAGCATAGCTTTTTTATCTTTTCCCTTTAGCTTCCCTGTCAAAAGCCCAACTTTTATATCAGTATCTTTTAAGAAGTTTTCAAAGCTTTCAAAATGCTGGCTTGCCAGTATCTCAGTCGGAACCATCAAAGCACTTTGATATCCATTTAGTGCAGAATTTACCGCAGCCAACATTGATACGGCAGTTTTACCACTTCCGACGTCCCCTTGAATCAATCTATTCATCGGAATATCTCCGCTCATATCATTTAATACGTCATTTAATGCCCTCTTTTGTGCTCTTGTAAGTTTAAACCCGAGTTTTTTTTCGTATTTATCGAGATTTTCATCTATAGGTATGTTTACTCCTTTTGAATTTCTCGCTCCATTTTTATAAATGAAAAGTCCAAGCTGAAGTATCAGTAGCTCTTCAAAAATAATCCTGTAGACAGATGATCTAAGTGCATCCTTGTCCTTTGGAAAATGTACGTTTCTAAGAGAAAAATCAAGATCTCTAAGTCTAAATTTTTCCCTAATCCACGCAGGCATATAATCTTCTATCTCAAAATCAATATCATCCCATACATTTCTCGTAATCCCCATCATTTCCTTGTTACCAATCCCCTCAGTCAGTGAGTATACGGGAATAATCTTACCCACGTTTTTTGGATTGTCGGTTCGATACTCTATCTCGCAATTGCTTAGCTCAGGGGTACTACTTGGAGATAACCTCTTTACCTTACCAAAAGCCAGTATCTCGTCTCCTCTTTTAAAAGTATTTAGTATATAATCCTTATTAAAAAATACAAGTCTCGCTCTCTCCATATTATTGACTATGTTTACAGTAATAATCGTGAGTCTCTTAGCCCTCTTTCTAGTCATACCAACTATTTTTCCCGAAATAGTCGCTTTTTCCCCATCTTTTAAGGAGTTTAGAGATCTTATCTGACCCCTGTCTTCAAACGAACGCGGAAAGTTAAATACTACGTCACCGACAGTGTAAATATTTAATTTTGCTAATTTCTGTGCCTTCTTAGGCCCAATCCCCTTAATAGAAGTGACAGCTTGATTAAAAAATCCTCTCATCTAGCAAATGACCTCCCTTTATCTATTATCTTAGTTTTATTCCATTTATTACTTTGATTTTATTATAATCTATTATTTGAATATTTATTAATCTATTCAGGATACATTAAATTGCATTTATAGTATATCAGATAATTAAAGTCCTTGTATAAAGATAGATGCTTATTATTAAAAAAATTGTGGGTAGTACCTATTTAAAGTACCACCCACACTATTTGACATAGAACCATTATTTTCTGATTGCACTTCTATAAATAGTGAAATCCATAAAACTAATATACATAATCATTAACATACATAAGAAAAGGACCTACGCATATACGCAAGTCCTTTTCTGTATGTGTTTTATTTGAAGTTTTTAAATGAACTTCTCATCTTAAACGAAATTAGCCATTCTAGCTATTGCAGTCTCCGTAAATCCAAATTCCTCTGCCTTTGTCTTCTTTCCGTCTGCATAGTCTAGTAAATCAGAGTAAAGCTCTTCTCCTTGTTGTTTCATTGATTTTTCGCCATATATAACGCCACTGGCATCATAATCAAGGTTTACTGACATTTTATCCCAAGTTTCTCTATTACCTGTAACCTTGACTACTGGAGCTACGGCATGACCAGTTGGAGTGCCTCTTCCAGTAGAAAATACCACTATCTGCGCCCCACCAGCAATCATTCCAGCTACTGAAGCCGGGTCGTTTCCAGGGGTATCCATTATGACTAGGCCCTCATTTTTTCCGACCTGTTCAGAGTATGAATACACATTGTTAATCGTTGTGGAACCAGCCTTGTGGATACATCCTAGAGATTTTTCCTCTAGCGTTGTAAGTCCACCCTCTTGATTTCCTACAGATGGATTTCCCTCTCTGACGTCATGTCCAGTGTTTTCTGTTATATGCTCCTCAAAATCACTTACTATCTTGTAAATTTTGTCGTGAACCTCTTTATTTTTTGCACGTCTTGCTAAAATATGCTCAGCTCCGATAAATTCTGTGGTTTCAGATAAAATTACCGTGCCTCCTTTTTCTACTATCATATCGCTAAGAAGCCCGATTGTAGGATTTGCAGCCAGCCCTGAAGTTGTATCCGAACCGCCGCATTCAGTAGCTACGATAAGTTCAGAAACTGGAAATTCCTCCCTCTTTATCTTACTAGCATCTTCTACCATTTTTTTTGCTATCTCAACACCCTTTTTAACTGTGTTGACAGTTCCGCCCTCCTCTTGAATAACGAGGGTTTCAACTGGTTTGTCCACTATCTTTAGAATCTCTTGCTTGATCAATGACGCTTGATGATTTTCGCATCCAAGACCCACTATTAAAACTGCGTAAACATTCGGATGTGCTCCATAACCAGCGACAGTTCTAAGCGTCCAATCAGAGTCGATGCCAACCTGTGAACATCCTACCTGATGGCTAAACGTCACAGTTCCATCTACTTCTCTCTGTATAAGTCTTGTGGTATCAGAAGCGCAGATGCTGGCAGGCAAGATAAGAACGTGATTTCTTACCCCTACCCTTCCATCTTCTCTTGGATATCCTAAAAATTTATCGTTCATCTTCCTTCACCTAATCCTTTATTCTCACAATAGCATTTAAATTATCTCGACAATACAGCATTAATACATCATTAATACTGCATTATCAAGATATTTATAGCTAGCGTATTTTTCAATAAAAATCTATTCTTTTGCCTTTAAATTTTCCCTGTTGTCGTCTACGTTTTTTACGTGTACGTGCATTCCAACTTCTATATCAGTTGATGCAACTCCAATGTGTTCTCCATATTTGACGATATTTTCGCCCTTTGGAATTCTCACTATAGAAACCTTATGATAGATTGGAACTTCCTCAATGGCAGTGATGCTCAACACCTCTCCATCTAAATTATCAAAAGTTATCTTATCGCCTGGATTTATTCTCTCTACCGCAACGACAATATTATCTTTAGGGTTTATTTTTAATGCTTTTTTCATAATACACCTCTAGCCTATAACTGATTGTAGAATCTTCTTGCCTTGTTCAACCTCTTCATCAGTTAAATCGTTAAACGGAAATATAGATTTTGTGTTTATTTCAACTCCTCTTTCCTTCATCAAGACTTTAAACAACCTTGAGAAATTTGCTTTGATAGCATATAGCGGCATAAGAGAGTCTACCTTTGCTTGTATCCTCTTTACCTCATCGAAATCCTTATTCTCAGCAGCCTTGATCCAACTAGCCCAAAGCTCAGGAACTATGTTTGAAAATGCAGATATATTACCATCTCCGCCGGCAAGAATATTTGATGTAAACTGATTGTCAAAACCTGAGTACACCTTGAAATCCGGCTTTACTTTCTTGACTGCATAGATATAGCCCTTAGTGTTTTCCGGATTTGCTACACTATCTTTTATACCCACGATATTAGTATGATTTTCAACCAATTTAACTATTGTTTCCGGAGCTATGTTAAATCCTGTCCTGTCAGGGAAGTTGTATATGTATATATTCCCGTTTAAGTTTCTAGCCATTTCACTGTACCAGTCGTATACCTCCTCCTGAGATATTCCGAAATAATATGGTGGTAAAACTAACACTCCATCTACTCCAAGAGCTACTGCTTTTTTTGCTAGGTCTAAGGTCTCGTTGAAATTTCTGGCACTAGTACCAGCTATTACAGGTACCTTCCCCTTACACATTTCAACATAAAGCCCTATCAACTCTAATTTTTCATCAACAGTAAACTCAGTGAATTCCCCTGTTGAACCTAGTGGAGCAACACCAGTTACACCGCCCTTTAATAAAAATTCAATTACCTTTTTATTTCCTTCAATATCTATCTTTCCATTATCGTCTAAAATTGTAACAGTAGGCGATATAATATCATATGACATATTTTTTCCTCCATCTATTTTAATCTATCATATACAATAAATCTTTGTTTTATGACTTACCTTATGCCTAACATTATCTTTTTGCTTACCTTATGTCTAACATTATTTTCTAGCTTATCTTGTCTCTAACTATTTGTTTGTAAGCCTATTTAATGCCATAGCACTCTTTAGCGTTATTTACAAAGAAATCTTCATCACTTCCAAAAGCATCTATTAAAGTTTGTAAATGCTCATCAAAAGTTGAGTATAGTTCAACTACTGGCCAGTTTGATGCAAACATCAGCCTCTTTGGATTAAAAGTATCTTTGACAAATTTTAAAAGTTCAGCGACAAATTCCTTGTCCTTTGTTGCAAATCCAGATACCTTTACATATAGGTTTGGAAATTCAGCCAGTTTTCTCATATTTTCCTTATACTCGTCATTTAACTCCTCTACATTTCCCAAATGGTTTAATACAACCTTCGCATTAGGAGTCTTTTCCATCATCTTTACTAGATCAGAAAGTTCATCTACCCTATTACATGAGTCAAAACTTAGAGATTTCTTAGTGAGTTCGTTGATTCCATCGATGAAAGACTCCTCTAAACACCTACCTTTTTTCGAACTAGGAATGTGAAGTGGTTCTCTTATTCCCGCTGCAAACACTGGTATTCTAGTTATAGGGGAAACTGTAGCCCTTGGAACCCTTGCCAATATCAGGCTTGATTCTTTTGCTACCTTATCGACAATTTCATCTTCTAGCTCGGGATTGTCTGAATCAACCTCAACATATACCCCTCCTAAGAAGTTTATCCCATCAAAACCGTCATAAACTTTTTTGTAATCATCTATACTATACGTCCTCGTTATTGAAGGTAAACCCTCTAGCCAAGGCAAATTTTGTTCGTCTAAATTCCAAATATGAAAATGTGAATCTATAATGTCAATTTTTTTATTCATTTTATGTACCTCTATATACCTCGATTACTTCTCTTATCTATTATCTTTTATCTCTTATCTCTATGATCTTTTCTAATACACTATTTTTTTATGTTATGGCTTTTTTATGACTTTTTATGTCACGACTTTTTTAAGCCTTTTTTCCTTTTTTTATCTACGCTTTAATTCCCTTTTTAGATCCTACAAATCCGTACCAAGCGCAGTAAATGAAACCTATCGCTGTTATTCCAAGCGCTAATTGTATATTGAACCTGTCTCCTATTGCAGAGAGAATTACTGGAATTATCGCAGCTCCGACAATACTCATAGTAAGGATAGATGCACCTGTTTTTGCGTCGTTACCTTTAAGCCCAAATAGAGCGAGTGAGTATATTGTAGGGAATCCTATTGAAATGAACAGATAAGCTATCATCAGCGCTATAACGGATAACTTTCCTAATCCAAGACCTACAACTACCATAAGCACAGCAGTTATAGCCATGTAAACTCCCAAAATGCTATTTGGTTTATACTTATTCATGATTGGGGTAGTTACAAAACGTCCAATTGTAAATAACAGTGACACAATTCCCAAGTATGAAGTTGCTGTACCTGCTGTCATACCTTCCCAGTGCTTGATAGAATATGATGAGAATAGTGCCATTCCGCCTACTTGTAATCCTATAAATACAAAGGCCGCTATAACTCCTAGTGTGAAGTGAGGTATCTTGAATATTCTCTTAACTGCAGCTGAGTTGCTCTCACTGCTTGCAACTTCCTCATCTCCTTGAGGCGTAGGTAGTTTTACAAAGAAAAATATAGCTAAAACTATTGCAAGAGCTACTGCAATTCCAATGTAGATAACCTTGGTGCCATCTAAAAATCCGCTTCTAGCTGCTTCAAATCCAGGATCCCCAGGATTAAGCGTCTTTCCAATTACTGCACCGAGTATAAAAGGTCCAACTATATTACCAACACCATTAAAAGACTGAGCTAGGTTTAATCTGAAAGCCTCTTTTGATGGATCGCCTAGCTTTGTTATATATGGATTACAGTTTGTCTCAAGAGTTGCCGCTCCTGAAGCAGTTATGAACATAGCTAGTAGGAATAAGCCGTAATTCATATTTGAAGTTGCCGGTATTGTAAGTAGGGAACCTATTACGAATAGAGCCAAGCCCATCATCATACCGACTTTATATCCACGTTTTTTTGCTACTATTGAAGCTGGTATAGCTAAGAAGAAATAAGCTCCAAAGTATGCCATCTGTAAAAGAGATGCCTTAGTAGGAGAAATCTCCATATAGTTTGACATCGGAGTATTAAGTGCGTTTACGAGATTCATTGTAAGTCCCCAGGCAAAGAACAAAAACGTCACTAGAACTATTGCTATTTGCGCTTTGGAACTACTTTTATTTTTATCATTATTTGTCATAAGTACTACCTCTTCTCTTACTTAGTCAAGTGCCATATATCAGATGGGGTCTGTCAAAACATAGCCCCCATCCAATATAAATCTGACTTTTAGTTAATTCCTATCTGTTTTTTTCTAATTAGTCAAGTTAGTCAAGGGCTCTGTCTAGATGAACATATCCTCCATCTACAAATACCCATTGACCTGTTGTATGAGATGCTCTGTCTGAAAGTAAAAATACAGCTGTATCTGCAATTTCAGAAGGCTCTGTCATTCTCTTTTCAAAAGGTATATTGTCTGTTATCAGCTTAAGTCTCTCTTGTTGAGCTTTTTCATCTCCAAATGTCTTGATCCAATCGGCATAAAGTGGTGTCCATGCTTCGGATACTACAATTGCGTTAACCCTAACTTGGTCTTTAGCTAGAGCAGCTGCCCACTCTCTAGTAAGTCCTAGTATGGCACCTTTTGCTGCAGCATATGCAGATGTTTTTCCTTGACCTGTAAGAGCAGTCTTAGAAGTTATATTTAGCACTGAACCCTTGCTTTCCTTTAGATATCCCACTGCTTGATGAACTAATTCGAAATAGTGAGTCAAATTGTTGTGAATTGATTTTTCGAATTCTTGCCAGCTAGTATCCTCTAAGCTCAAGTTGTCGTTTCTTCCGGCGTTATTTACAATACCATCGATATGTCCGTATTTTTCAGCTACATCCTTAACTATTGGTGCGATTTCGTCGGCGTTGTTAAGGTCAATAAAATAAATGCCATAGTCTTTTGTTATTTCTTTGAGTTCGTTTTCAAATCCCTCAGCTGCGTCGTTTTTTCTGTTAAGTACTATTGGCACACCACCCTCTCTTGCAATTTGAAGCGCGATCGCTTTTCCTATTCCTTTAAATCCACCTGTAACAAATATAACTTTTCCGTCTAAATGTAAATTCATTTTTGTACCTCCAATATTTTTGTTTAGTTGAGATCAGAACATTTTTTCTCGAGTAAAATTGTTCAAAGATATGTCTTTAAAAGCTGATTTTATTTTTCGAAACAATTAATTTATTTCTTATATACGAAACTAATCCTTTATACGAATATCTTTTAATAAAATTTTACAACCTCAAAAATAATTTGTCAATATATTTATAGTATTTTTTTTATTTTTTCTTTATAATTTATCAGAGTATTTATAGTAATTTTTTTGTTTTTCCCTTATAATTAAGTCAGTATAATAAATGATAAGAGGTGATTGTGTTGCATATGCCAACGCTTAGAGTAATAAAGATACTCGAGGAGATCAGAGATGCTGAAGACGGAATAACGATGACGGAGATTTCAGAGAGAACCATCATTCCAATGAGTACCCTATCTCCTATATTAAAAACATTGAGCGAAAAAGATTTTGTCAGAAATAAAGATAATAAATATTTTATAGGGTTTGGCGTATTTAGACTAGGAAACTCGTATAATCAAAAATCAAATACCATTTCTATAATAAAATCCTATATGAGGGAAATTGTAAGCGAGTGCAATGAAATTTGTCAGCTTGGAATTTACGAAAACAGAATGGTCTTCTATCTAGAAAAGGTCGAGCCACAAAGGGCTGTAAAGATTGTTTCAAGTGTTGGAACTAAACTTGCTGCAAATGCTGCTGCACTTGGAAAAGCCCTCCTAAGCCAATTTGACGATGAATATATAAGAAAGACTTTTACAGGGAAGATGGTAAAGTATACAGAGAACACGACTACGGATATCAATACCCTTATTGAGCAGATAAGGGAGGTCAGGGAGAAAAAATACGCAATCGAACACGGGGAAACCTCAATAGATATTAGATGTGTCGCAATCCCGCTCGAGGTAAACGGCAAGGTAATCGCCGCACTAAGTATATCCATACCTATGTATAGGGCGGATAAGGAAAACACCGAGAAGTGTAGAGATGTTCTTTTAAAGTACAAAAAGATAATTGAGACCGCTCTTAGCGGACTCGAATAGAATTAAGCGGTTTGTTTTATTAGATTACATAATAGATTTTTAGGATTTCAAAATTAGAATTGACGTATATTAAACGATAAAAAGTATAAAAAAGTATAAATAGCATAAAAAAACGGTTGTATAATATATAGCGTTGATGAGAAAAATTTAAAGTCTAAA
>JASBZE010000040.1 GCA_029983575.1 Peptostreptococcaceae bacterium | reverse complement strand
AACTATTCGTCTTTAGACTTAAATTTTTCTCATCAACGCTATATATTATACAACCCTTTTACATATGAAGATGTTTTGTCTCTTTTTTCTCTTTTTTCAGTGCTTACGACCGGTCTCGTAAAATAGAATGAGAATCCTGTGTCACTACTATTTCCTGCTAATGTAATACTTCCTCCACCTAGCAATAGTAGTCCAGAAAGAGCAATTGTAAAGATTTTTTTCTTCATGTGACAACCTCCTTATGATTCTTGTGTTATTAAACTTACTATCCTAATAATTTGACACTGTATATTTATTTGTATGAGTATTATATCTTACTATTTTATCAATCCCATTGTCATTATATGTATAAGAAATGGATTGCACATCAACTTTTCCTAGTTCGCTAATATAATTTCCATCATATCCTTTAATAGGAATTTTGGTCCTGTCATCTTTACTATTTTTAATACTATCATAATTATCAGTTTTTCCATGTGGTTTTATCTTCTGTAGGTATTCAATAGATGTATTTAATTTTTTATTATCCCTAACATCTACAGTTAAATAGTTTATAGTTGTCGAGCTATTATTTTTTGCCTTGATATACATTAATATCTGACCTTTTTCATTTCTTTTGCTCTCTATTTTATAATCAATATCTTCAATTTTTATCGGTACTTGATCTTTACTGACAGATATAGTTTTGTCAGAGGAAGTGTCATGATATTTTTTTGAATTAATAATAAAAATAGAGCCAATAAAAATTGTTATTATAGATAAAATTAATAATTTAACTTTCATAATATCCTCCTCCTCATAAATTAAAAATTACATAATGGTGTTCAAGTTCATCAACTTTTATATTGTCAAAGAAAATTTTTATGTTTTTATTCTTAGCATCTCCTAATTTTTCTTTGGGTATAGGTATTAAATATTCATATTCATTTTTTGATATTATATTTGCCTGCGGTAATCCATCATAAAAAATATATCCGTCAAGATTAGCTTTAATTTCTAGGCAGTCAATATTTTTCACATTGTCTACCATATATTTAACACTTATATATTCATTACTATCCGAGTCGATATATTTTTTATTATAATCACTGATATTTTTCATTCTCCTTAAGTCATCTGTATTTATTAGTTTAATGCTTTTTACTAATATTTTTCCTTCAAAAGCATTAAACAGTTCTCCCATTTTTTCTTTTTTATAATTCCTTAGATTATCAGAATTTTTGTTAACGTTATATACATTATATGAATACAGCAAAGCTATAACCAGAATAATTATTAAAGATAATATTTTCTTCATTTTATTCCCCCTTTATTATCTTATCAATGTGACCATTACTCATTTTCACAGTGTAGTCAAAAAGATCTTCTAGGTTTTCTTTATTATGAGAAGATATGAGTATTGTTTTTCCTTCCTCTTTTTTTCTCTTCAATATGTTTCTGAACATAATGACTGATTCATCATCTAATGCATTTATTGGTTCATCAAATATGAGCAACTCTTGGTCTTCCATTATTGCTTGAGCTATTCCTAACTTTTGTTTCATGCCTAGAGAATATTTTTTTACCTTTTCATCCTTATTATCATATAATCCAACTTCCTTTAGAACATCATATATCTCTTTTTCCCCTATGGAATTATTTATCGATGCCAGATATTCCAAGTTTTTAAAACCGGAGTAAGAGTCGATGAATCCAGGGTACTCAATGATAACTCCTAACTTCACTGGATATTCTACATTAGGTTTTATTGATACGCCGTCAACATATAACTCTCCTTCCGTTAAATTTATAAAATTGCTTATTACCCTAAATAGCATTGTTTTTCCACTTCCATTATGACCAATAAATCCGTATATTTTCCCTTTTTCGATTGTTAGATTAATATTTTTGAGTACATATTTACCTTTAATTTTCTTACTTAAATTTTTAATTTCTATAAATTTCATATTATCCTCCTAGGCTATCTACAGTAAATCAATTCTTTTATAATAAAATATAATTATAATCACTGAAATCATAATCAATAAGGTGTTGTAAATCAAGGATTGCATTAAGTGAACACCGCTGAGCATAACCGAAGTATATCCTCCTCCAGGAAAAATGCTTGTATTTAAAAATAAATTTAAAACAATAAATAATATGCATGAAGAAAAGCCAGCACTTTCCCTTATTATCATTGAGATTAGCAAATTAAATGTATACAAGGAAATAGATCCTAGTGTATAGCAAACAAGTACTTTAGCAATGATATTGTAATCTAATATTTCTATTTTAAAGGCACGTAAGCACAAATATGTATATAAAGTATATATAAAAAATATAATACAATTATAAATAATCATAAAAATTATTTTAGATATACAAATTATAGTTCTGCTTTTGTACCTAACTAACAACAACTTATTATAAGTAAATAAGTCATCGAATACGTATTTACTAAAGCTAAAAAGCATAAATATTTGTATTGATATAAAGTATAAATTACCTTTCAATAAATTATTACTAAAATCAAAATTAGGCAAAATAAAAAAATTAAAAATATCAGAATAATTTCTCGAAAAATTAATATATACAATCAACGGTATAAAAACTAGTAATACCAATGTGATAATTGATATAAATGACTTAGCAGTACCAAATTTTACATCCCTAACTAATAATCTTAATATCATACTAAACTTTCCTTTCCTCAGTATATATATAGATAGTCTTTAAAAAGACATAGAGAGCCACCATGGATATTAATTTTACAAGTAACCTCGAGGTAGAATGGATTTCTTTCACTTCAAGTATAAAAAAATGAACTAACCAACTATTCATCCACGCAGATATCATAAATGGAAGTATTGAAACCATAAATGAAAACACTAAATTTATATACCTACTAATAATCAATATTATTAGTGATATTGCGAGATTTCTCATAAAAAGTAAATAAAAATTAATTATTATAAAGCTAAGACCATTTATCATTATGTTCCTATTAATCGTTTTTCCTTTGTTAAAAACTATAGATATGGGGCCCTTATAACTATATAAATCAAAATTAAATCTACTAGTTAGTAAATATGAAATAATGTATATAGTTAACATATAAAAAATACATACAAATAAATTGATATATATCAATTCCCTTATTTTATAATCTGCAAATTTAACTCTTGAATAAAATCTGGAGATTATAAAATAATCTTTAGAGTTTATGATGCCTATTAGGAGCAGTAATAGTATAGGAACATTTATAGTCAATTCAATCAACGGATCATTTATTAATAGATAATATATATCATAAGGAGTTAATTTATCAAAAAAACTGTACATATCCATCATATTATAATTTATATTGATATATGATATATAAATTATTAAAATAAATGGGGATAATAACAACATCTTTTTGTAAAGTTTTTTGTTTATGCTTTTAAAATTAGATAAAATCATTTTTCCTCACCCCTATGAATATTATAAATAGCAAAATAATAAATGGTATTAAGAATAGTTTGACTAGTTCAACTAAACTAAAAACATTTTGAGTAACTCTAAAGATCAATATCGACTGTATCGAGAAATCTTTTAATCCGAATAAATTTATTATATTCCAAAGAGCTAAAGACAACAAGAATGGCATAGCTATTATTATCAGTTTCTTTGTAGTAAAAAAAGAAACTACAAAACCGGTTAATGAACACAGCCCAGCAAATAAAAAAGTTGCTACAATTGATATAATGGTATACAACATAGGATTGTATACAAAAATTGTAGACATACCTATAACATCTTGATAGCTAGCTCCCAAGGTAATTGATGGTAAATTAATTGGATAAATGGCGAGTTTTACTATAAAATCTAATATATATGGAAGAACTATAACCAAGCCCCCTGTCACAAAAGAAACCACAGACTTGCTTATCAATAATCTTTGTCTATTATATCTAGAGGCTATATTTATGTATTCCTTACATCTCATATCTTTTCCTAGAAGATCACCACCAACTAATGAGGCTAATATAGGAACAAGAAAATAATAAATATTTGTCAACTCAATATTATCTGGTGAAAGAAAAAATAACCTCATATAAAAATTGTTATCCGCTTTAAAATTAACATTCCCCATTTTAAAATTTACATACATATAAAAAAGCATTATAAAGATTGTTACAAATAAAAAAATCTTATCAGTTAACAGGCGCTGAAACTCTAATTTTATCATCTTCATATTCATTTTCTCCTTCTTTATCTATTATTCATCTAATATATTGAATTAGAAATCTATATAAAGCTTATATATAAATCCAATAAATTTAAAGCGTTAGTAATCATTGCATTCTTATGCTAATATTTAGTATATGTTAAGTTTTCTATCTTTAATTTTAAAATAAATAAGTCATATTGTCAATAACTAAAATCATTATTACTAGTGATTTTTAAAAAGTATAGTATAATTTAATATTTTTTTCTCTAAAATAGCGTTGAGTGTACAATTATATCCTCGGTTATAGTTTTACACTCAACGCCGTTAATAAAAGACAAAGACAAACTTACTAAGCAATGCTCAGATCTAAATTGATCCACGCTTTATACGGTATCTGTATGAAAAAAATATCCCTGCTATTGTAACGATAGCTCCAATCGCCTGTCCAGGGCGATGATACTTAAACTTAATATCGGATTTTCCCTGAGGAACCTCAATTGCCATAAATCCGTAATTTGCCCTGTAGATATGTGTTTTTAAACCATTTACATAGGCTTTCCAACCGTGCTTTTCATATGGTATGGAGATAAACACTAGTTTTGGTTTAGAAGTTTCAATATTTCCCGTAAAGCCTCTGTTTTTAACCTTGATATCTTTTAAAGACTCTTTTCCTAGTTGTAAGAAATTTGCTTCTACCTTGTTGGTGTCAGAGTACTTAACGCTAATATCGTCAGGGTCGAGTTCAAAGTATTCAGGCACGTTTACTATTATTTCCCCATCTTCAAACTCACTCTTATTTTTATCATTACTGTGGCGACTATTTCTATCGACTATATTATCCTGATTATTTTCGCTATTAATATCAGGATTGTTTTCATCTTTATCATCTTCAGATTTTATCATCTGCCTTATTTTATCTAGAGATTCTTGGCTTGTAGGTAGAAACTCACCTAGGTTTACGACCTTGCCCATCTCGCCTGAATAATATCTATCCTCTGGAGTTTGCATCTCTACGGTAGAGTATTTACCTTCGCTCTTTACGTACAATGTCTTAGCCCATTTGAAGGTTTCTTGATCTTTTATCGTTAGGTATAGTTCGCCAGCCTTTTTTACATTTGGATATATTCTCAAATTATATCCTGCATAACCCCTAAAAGGCTTTTTCTCCTTTAATTCGTAATCTACATCAGATACTATATCCTCAATTTTATCCCTCTCCTTGAAACTTATGTGGCTGACTTTTTCTGGTTTTTTGTCTATGATTGCAGTCCTTGACATAGTGGCTTGCTTTATTAATGTAGGTTTATTTTCAAGCTCCATTTCATATAAAAAATCCTCATAAGTATACCCGAAAGGCTGAGGCATCCTATTTTTATACAAATAGCTATATGATCCATCTCTGTCGTCGTTATGTATGAAGTTTTTAGGTATTCCAGTTTTTCCGTAAAAATACGTAACGGAAAGCATCTGCTCTAATGGGAACCTTGAGTCAACTCCATTAAATCTAGTAATTGGAGAGGCTTTTGCATTTTTCATAGCCATGTTGAAATTTACTAAATTCTTGTTTTCAAGGCTGTAATATATTGATGTAGAAGGGTATTTATAGGCGCTTGACTGATTCATACCATAGGCAAATGAATTTTCTAGCCTTAAAAAACTTTTGTTAAGCTCCTTACCCATCTCCTTGAGTGTTGGATTTTTTACTACTCTAGCTATATCCTCTCTAGGGGTGAGTTTTTTTCTTTTAGATGCATCATAGCTCATCTTTATAATTCCCGCCGAAGTAAATACCATAAAGGCTACTAGTACGAGGGATAGATAGGTGTCATACTTAGGGCGCCTTCTTTTTTTCTTAGTAATTCTATAAATTGTTACATTTATAAACTTAAATACACCTCTAAAAAGCTCTATTACAAAATCTGCTTCGACCACGAAAATATATGATAGGAGCAGGTAAATGCAGAATGTCCATCTGTGATTAGGATATGAAAATCCGGTTATTATACTTTGGACAATAGGAGAACACATCGTTAGTAGGCATATTAGCAATAAAACTTTAAGTCGTGAGTTTTTTCTCCTAAACAAAAATACCAAAAGAGATGGTAGGACAAAAAGACTTATTCTAATTTGTGAAGTCTTATCTATATTTGGAAAGGAGAACGCCGTACGAAATAGTGTCTTAATAAATGAAAGATCTGAAAAAACCTCTCCGCCAATAGATCCGCCCGCCCTGTTGCTTGTGAGAAGAGCGTACACTATAGGTATCAAGACTACTGCAGAAATTGACAAACCCAATAAATATGAAATTATGCCCGTTTTTATTTTAGAGTAGAGATTGTTGTATATAATTATACTCAAAGCATATACAAACCCCATCACAGCTATCATAAAAGCGAAGTAGAAGTTTGTAAACACCGATAAAACTATGATCAATATTAATTTCATAATTTTATTTTTGAAAATTAACTCATTTATAGCAACTACCATAAGAGGGAAGATATACATATTTGATATGAAAAATGGGTGCATGATTCCAGTTGATAGGTTATAATTTGAAAAAGCGTATATCAACCCCCCTAAAACAAGGGAAACAGGAGAGAATCCATTTTCTATAACCGGTCCTTTAGTTCTCCCATATCCATATATTTCTCCTCCGTCTATGCCCATTGAATTTAATTTTTTGCACATATATATAAATGCCAAACCACTTAGGTACATTCTGAGTAAATACATAATGCTGTAAGTTGCCTCAGAAGGAAATATCCTGAGAACCATCAATATTATATTTAATGGGTCAGTAAATCCATAGTGGTGGAAGGTAACAAGTGGATCGCTACCGAGACCAAGGTTGAAGTCAAAGGATGGATATGCGACGAAAATATAGTGAAGTGGATTTCTAAAAGCACTCTCCAGAGCATATTGGGCTTGGAAGTGCTGCACATATGCGTCTGCGTTGTATATCAGGGATTTGCCGCCGACCTTGACAGATACGACGAGTAATATAGCCAAAATTAAAAATCCAATATTGTAATAGCTAAATATAGGACTAGCAGTGCTCATATATGCTAGAGAGGATTTTAAACCGGATTTTGAAGCGCTTTTAAAATCTCTTATATTAAATCTTTTTAGTGAGTTTGTATTAACTCTTTTAAAACTACTGATATTGATTTTATTTAAAAACTTATTTTTTCTAAACTTGTTTTTTATTTCCCTTATTAAATCCCTTTTCTCTCCATCCATTTTTCTCACCTCCAACGCATCTATTTATTTTTCTTATCGCTTAAATTATCAATATTAAATTTACTTATGTCATTCTTATTATTTTTAATTGAGCCATCCATATTGACCTTTGATTTTATTATATACTTTGGCCTGTTTTTAACCTCGAGATATATCTTAGATATATAACTACCTAATATTCCTATGCACAGCAGTTGTATACCTCCTATAAATAGTATGATGCATACCAATGTAGGAAATCCCCTTACAGGATCTCCCCAAATCAAGGATTTAAGTAAAAATATAACTAGCATTACAATTGATATCGAAAATGCAATAAAACCACATAGACTCGATACCGCTAGGGGAAAGGTCGAAAAAGATATTATTCCATCAAATGAATATTTAAACAGTGAACGAATATTCCATTTGGTCTTGCCAGCTTTTCTCTCTATATTGTCGTACTCTATCGTATGAGTTTTGTAGCCGACCCAACTAAAAATTCCCTTGGTAAACCTATTATACTCACCTAACTCTAGCACCGAATCTACAAATTCACGCCTCATCATACGAAAATCAGTAGAATTTTGTTCGATTTTAGTATCGCTTATCCTGTTGATACATTTATAAAATGATTTTGAAAAAAAGCTTCGAATAGCATTTTCACCAACTCTTGACGACCTAACAGCCATCACACTGTCATAACCGTCGTTTACAATTAAATGAGTCATCCTAGGAAGTAGGGAAGGGGGATGTTGTAAATCGGCGTCAATCAATACGACTAGATCTCCCTTACTGGCTTTAAGCCCCGCTAGTATTGCACTCTCCTTACCAAAATTTCTAGAAAAACTTACGCATTTAACCCTCTTATCATTTTTTGAAATAGAGGAGATTATATTAAAAGTTTCGTCATTTGAACCGTCATCGACAAAAATAAATTCATAAGAAGATATATCACCGATTTTTTCTACTATTGATTTAGTTGTATCGTAAAAATTTCTTATGATTTCCTCCTCGTTAAAACAAGGAACTACTATTGATAGTATCATACCTTCCTCCTTTTAAAGATGATTAGCTTGCTAAAGACATAATTTAGTACGACGACAATGACGGCAACGCTAATTTTTGAAATGGTATTAGAAATACTTAATTTATCTACCATAATGTAGAGAAGTGCCGTTTCTATAAAGCCGGACAAAAACCTCGCCGCAAAAAACATACTCATTTCTATTATTATCGCTTTCAAAGTAAAGTTTACCTTGTTAAATACGAATGCCCGATTAGTGATATAAGCAAATAAAACTGAAATAAACCAGGCTATGACATTTGCGTATACATAGTAGATGTGTGAAATATCAACCAAAAAAAAGTACACGCAAAAGTTAACCAAGGTAGTAAGTACGCCGAAGATCAAGTAGTTTATGATTTCTTTGTACCTAATATATAATTTATACAGAACTCTCACCCCAAACTATCTTTTTGTGCTAAGTATAATTATATCATTAAAAATAGAATAGTTATACAGCCTAGGATTATTTTACTTAAGCATATTTGGTGAGAGTATAAAGCAATTTATTCATTCATCTTAGAAGCTAGGTTAACTGCCCATTTTTTGCTTAAAGCTCTAGGAACAGCTAAAAAGACCTTGACCATTTCCTCGACCTGTGTAGCAAATACGAGTATATGCATAGGCATTCCACGTTTTGCTAAGTAAAATGTAAGTGGTACGGCAACTCCCCAAAGAGCACACATTTCTAATATGGTTGCCATCTTCGTATCGCCGCCACTCCTAAGTACAGATATAATTATAAAGGTGTTTGATGCCTTTAAAAATAAAAATGAACCTAGGACTAAAAATACCTTTCTGACTTCATCTTGCATAAAGTCTTTTACATGGTAGATTTTTAGCATTATTGGCGTTGATAATATCAACAAAAGCCCGAGTATTATACTAATTATAAAAATTATCAAAGCTATCTTTTTCGCTGTCTTTATAGCTGACTCTATTCTTCCGGCTCCTAATTCGTTTCCGATTAAAATCGCCCCACCGCTAGCAAGACACACGGTAATAATCAAAAATATATTTGAAGTGGTACTAGCTATTTGTCCGATTGCTATACTTTGATTTCCGGTTATTGAAAATGCTACGGAAAAGGCAATGGTTCCAAGCGCCCAGAAAGTATCGTTTAAAATCACCGGTATGGATTTTGACAAGAATTTCTTTAGGAAATCTTTTGTTAGTGATTTTATATTCTCTATTCCAAATTTGAGCGGATGTGATTTATCGATTTTATATACATATATAAGTACGATTAACATTTCGACTAGCCTTGCACATAGGGTGGCAATGGCTGCTCCCCTTATCTCGAGTCTTGGCATACCGAGGTTACCGAGAATTAATCCATAGTTTAATACTATATTGACAACTAGTGCAGCACAACTGGCAAGCATTCCCAGATAAGGTCTACGAACTGCTCTGGAACAATTTGCAAAACTCATAGAGATCGCCATGACTGGGTAAGCGAATGATATGATTGCAAAATATTCCTTAGCTGGCTTTATAAGAACAGGATCTTTAGAAAATATATTAATGACTAATTCTGGTATAAATAAAGCGACAAATCCAAAAATAATAGCTACACAAAGGGCCACTAAAAATGTGAATCCAGTGACTTTTTTTATGCTGCTCATATCCCTTCTACCAAAAAACTGAGATATAAAAACGCTAGCTCCACCTGTGATGCCTATGAGTACCATGTTTAGAAGAAAGTAAAATTGGTTGGCTATCCCTATTGAAGCTATGGCGTTGTACCCTAGATTAGAAATCATAACGGTGTCTACTAGATTTACCAACGAGGATATAAGGTTTTGCACTATAATCGGAAAACATAAAAATATTAAAAGCTTATAAAACCTCTTATTTTCATCCTTTTTACTTTCTTTTATAGAAATATCCATAATCTCACCTCTCTTATTATTTTGTCTTAAGTTGATTAATTATTCCGCTAGATTTTCCCATTTTTCCATAAGTTTCTCTAGCTTTTCCTCTAATTCTGCCTTTTCAATGGATACCTCCATTGTTTTTTGTGGATCTGAGAAGATTTCCTCCTGACACAATAAAAATTCTAAGGCGTTAATGTGTTTTTCCGTTTCCTCTATGTCGCTTTCGATATTTTGGAGTTTTTTTCTATCCTCCTTGAGTTTTTGACTTATTTCCCTCTCTCTTTTTCTCTCTTCTTTAATCTGAGTCTTAGTCTTTTCTTCCTCCTCAACTACATCGTACATCATCTCTTTTTGTTTTTTCTTTTCTATATAATAGTCGTAGTTTCCTAGGTATTCTGTTATTTTTCCATCCTCTAACACCAATATTCTATCGACCACCTTATTTAGAAAATACCTGTCATGGGAGATTGTAAATATAGTTCCATCGTAGTCGAGCAGGGCTTCTTCCAATATATTTTTAGAATCTATATCTAGGTGGTTGGTAGGTTCGTCTAGTAATAGGAAGTTTGAGTTTGATAGGATTAGCTTTAAGATGGCGACCCTAGCTCTCTCACCACCGCTTAGAGAAGAGAGTATTTTAAATACATCCTCATCGTAAAAAAGAAATGACGCCAGCATATTTCTTATCTCTGTCTGCGTCAATCCTGGAGCCTCTTCCCAAATTTCATCTATTACAGAGTTATCAAGATTAAGTGTTTTTTGTTCCTGATGAAAATAAGACATCATGACATTTGTGCCGAACTTAACATCTCCGCTGTCCGCATCTACCTCGCCGCTTAGGATTTTAAACAGGGTAGATTTGCCGGCACCATTTGGACCGATTAGCGCTACCTTATCCCCTCTGTAAATATCAATGTCGACATCATGAAAGAGAGAGGTGTCGTAGCCTTTTGACAAACCCCTCGCTTGCATCACGTTTTTTCCGCTCTCCAAGTGTTTTCTGAAATTAAAAACCGCACCTCTGGATATGGATTCAGGTCTGTCAATCCTATCGATCTTGTCAATCCTTTTTTCTATGCTCCTAGCTCGTTTTACTTTTTTCTCGCTTCCAAAGGATCTAAGCCTTCTAGCAGCTTCCTCCTGTCTTTTTATCTCCTCTTGCTGATTTTCGTATTTCTTTTCCAATATCTCTCTGTTTATCTTTGATTGAGCTAAGTAGTAGGTGTAATTTCCATTGTACTCAGTTAATTTTCTGTGAGATATTTCGTAGATTTTATCAACTGTCTGATCCAAGAAATACCTGTCGTGTGAAATGGTGATAACAGTGCCCTTATACTGTGATATAAAAGTCTCAAGCCATTCTATTGCATTTGCATCCAGGTGATTTGTAGGTTCGTCGAGAAGAAGTATATTTGATTTTTCGATTAATATTTTTGCGAGCAATACCCTTGATTTCTCTCCACCAGAGAGTACGGCTACCGGCTTATCAAATTCCTCTTCATTAAAGCCAAGGCCTATTAATACACCTCTAACTTCAGATTTGTATCCGTATCCGTCAAGCTTTTCAAATTCTTCCATTTTGTTTGAATATGTGTGCATAAGTTCATCGAGAGTGTCTTTGTCTTCGGAGTTCTCGCCAGCCTTTGCTATTTTTTGCTCCATCTCTCTTAGCTCAGCTTCTCTCTCTATCAGTTCGCTATATACCATTAAAACCTCATCGTATATAGTTTTATCTGAATGGAAGTTTGTATTTTGTTCTAGATATCCAATTTTTGTATTTTTTGCTGTAAATATATTTCCGCTGTCATATGATTCCATTCCGGACAGAATCTTAAACAGGGTGGTTTTTCCCGAGCCATTAAGACCGATTACCCCTATTTTTTCGCCTTCGTTTATTGAAAAATTTATATCCTGAAGGATCGATTCCACGCCGAAAGATTTATTTAAATTATTTACTGATAAAATTATCATAATTATTACCTCCAGACTAACAATATTTTAATTGTTTAGAGGAAAAAAGTAAAGGGAAACGGATAAATTCTATTTTGTAAATTATACGTTAATATGTTATCATATGAATTAACTAGCTGAGGGGAATATTAAATTCGCATAGAACTATTTTTCGCATAAAACTATTATTCGTATAGAACTATTTAATAGAAATTAATTTAATATAAACCGATGCTAAATTTAATTTGATTAATTAGGAGGAAGTTATGGCAAGAATATTGATTAGTCCGGGAAAATACGTGCAAGGTAAGGGTGAATTAGGTAATCTAAACTCTCATATCGAGGGGTTGGGATGTAAGAAGGCACTTGTGCTGGCGACTGACTCAGGATATAAGAGAGTAAAGGACGTCGTTGAAAATGGAATAAAAAACAGCGACGTGGATATAGTTGTAGAATATTTTAACAGAGAGTGTACTACGGCCGAGATCAATAGGCTAAAGGATTTAGCAGTAAAAAATAATTGTGATATTATTGTGGGAATCGGTGGAGGAAAGATAGCCGATACAGCTAAGGCAGCTGCTTACTACGCTAAGGTGCCTGTAATAGTTGTTCCTACAACTGCATCAACAGACGCGCCATGTTCTGCCCTTTCTGTAATATATACTGAACAGGGAGTTGTAGAGAGATATCTATTCCTTCCTTCAAATCCAAATGTAGTTATAATGGATACGGATGTTATAGTCAATTCACCGGTTAAACTGACTGTTGCCGGTATGGGGGATGCACTTGCTACATATTTTGAAGCTAGGGCTTGTGTAGCGTCAAGTTCACTAAACTGTCCAGGAGGCCTCGCTACATCAGCTGCTATGAGCATGAGCGAACTTTGTTTTAAAACCCTTATGAATGAAGGAGTTAAGGCAAAGATAGCACTAGAGGCTAAGTCATGTACGCAAGCGGTAGAAAATATTATCGAAGCAAATACTCTTATGAGCGGATTGGGATTTGAGTCAGCTGGTCTTGCTGCTGCTCATGCTATTCATAATGGAATGACTGCTCTAGATGAAACACATGAATTTTTACACGGAGAGAAGGTAGCTTTTGGAACCCTCGTACAATTAGTATTAGAAAATGCACCTCTTGAAGAGATGGAGATGGTCATAGCTTTCTGTATTGAGGTAGGACTTCCTGTTACTCTTGGACAACTTGGAGTAAAAGATGTAAATAGGGAAGTTGCGATGAAGGTTGCTGACCTTGCTTGTGCTGAAGGGGAGACAATTTACAATATGCCTATGCCTATAACTGTGGAAAAGGTAGCGGATGCTATATTAGCTGCTGACAACATGGGCAAGTTCTATTTGGGTTAAGTCTTTGGAACTGAGTATATTACAGTCGATCCAGTCAATTAGATCCCCTATCTTAGACGATGTAATGAGATTTATAACGAGCTTAGGAGATAGGGGATATTTCTGGATTGCACTTGGCATATTTTTATTGTTTTTTAAAAAGACAAGAAAGGCGGGCTTTTGTGTTTTACTATCCCTTTTAATCATGGATATAATGTGTAACAGAACTATTAAACCGCTTGCTATGAGGCCGAGACCTTGCTGGAATCACCATATCCCCATGGTGATTGAGTGTTTAAAGGATTATAGCTTTCCGTCTGGCCATACTTATGCCTCTTTTGCTTCTGCTGGATCTGTCTATTTGAAACACAAAAAACTAGGAGTAATATTATTCATATTATCCACACTGATTGGATTTTCTAGGTTATATTTATTTGTGCACTGGCCGAGCGATGTAATCTTCGGAGCGGTATTTGGAATGATTACAGCATTGGTTGCAAGTAAATTAATCGATTTGGTAATACTTGAAAGATAAATTCCGGATGTACACTATTGTACATCTGGGAGTTTGATTAGATTGTTAAATTTTATTGTCTTATGAAAATAAAATAACAAAATACATTACATTCTGTGTTTTTTCTGATATAATTAATATAGCGAATTATGATTAAAATATAGATGGTATCAGAAGTAAGATATGGAGGTTAGAAATGGGTAATAAAAATATTTCAATGGCAGTAATAAGAAGATTACCTAAGTATTACAGATATCTAGGCGATTTACTAGAGAGGGATATTCAAAGGATTTCGTCAAAGGAATTGAGTGATATTATAGGGTTTACCGCTTCACAGATTAGACAAGATTTAAACAATTTCGGCGGTTTCGGTCAACAGGGATATGGATACAATGTAGATGCTCTTCACAATGAGATTGAAAAGATCCTTGGACTTGATAAAAAGTATAATGCCATCCTAATCGGTGCGGGTAACTTAGGTCAGGCTATTACAAACTACACTGGATTTAAGGCAGCAGGATTTGAAATCAAGGGACTTTTCGATGCTAATCCTAGGATGATAGGACTTAAACTCAGGGATTTTGAAATTATGGACTCTGATAACTTAGAGGAGTTTATAGAAGAAAACGACATCGAGATAGCAATAATATGTATACCTAAAAATGGAGCTCAAGAGGTAACTGACAGGATAGTAAAGGCGGGGGTTACAGGTATTTGGAATTTTGCACCCGTAGACTTAGAGGTTCCTAGTCACGTTATAGTAGAAAATGTAAACTTGACAGAGAGTCTAT
The DNA here is from genome assembly GCA_029983575.1 of Peptostreptococcaceae bacterium. Taxonomy (GTDB): domain Bacteria; phylum Bacillota; class Clostridia; order Peptostreptococcales; family Peptostreptococcaceae; genus JASBZE01. The sequence continues at coordinate 79 of JASBZE010000040.1, read as the reverse complement.
TCACATTGTCATACCTTATTAAAGATAATAGGTAAGTACTATATAATAGTTAGGTACCTAAGAGAAAAGATAAGTGGCA
>JASBZE010000039.1 GCA_029983575.1 Peptostreptococcaceae bacterium | reverse complement strand
GTTTATTTACATTTAATTGCTATATACCATGTATTTGCATTTCAATAATCGATCAAAGCGGTCCAGGCTTAAAAATTAGTCTAAGGAGACGAAAGTGAAATTAATTCACTTCTTTCTTGAGATAACTATTTAATGGTAATTTCTTTATAATTAGCTCGCTTAGGGTTAATTCGCTAACAAAAACTATCATATGATAGATTACTATCTACAGAAAAAATGGTCTAAACTTGTGTGTGAGCGTAACGTCACATAACCCTAGTGAGCGAGCACATAGTTTAGACCATTTATACTCACTAACAAAAACTATCATACTAGATTTTATCAGCGATAATTATTTGTTATTTAAAAAATCAACTACCTTATCAAATACTATATCCGCCCTTCTAACCATAGCTTCCTCAGTCAAAAATGCCACGTGAGGTGTAAATAGAGTATTTTTTGCATTTAATAGTTTATAATCTTCTGGTATAGGAGGTTCCATATCAAATACATCTATACCTGCAGCCCTTATCTTTCCATCGTTTAAAGCGTCTGCAAGCGCGTCGTTATCAACTATAGCTCCCCTAGCACAGTTTATGAGAATAGCGTCTTCTTTCATCTTAGCTATTTCGTCTTTTCCTAAAAATCCCTTTGTGTGCTTATTTGATGGAAGATGTATAGTCACTATATCACTTTCTTTTAAAAGCGTATCCAAGTCCACATACTCTACTCCAAGCTCTTTGAACTCAGGCTTTTCTGTTCTTGAGTTCGCTATTAATTTCGCTCCAAAAACATTAAATAACTCACATACCCTGTATCCTATATTTCCCGTTCCAATAACACCAACAGTCTTATCCATTATTTCCTGACCTATAAGACCATTTGATGTAGCACCTTTTCTTGTTGCCTCATCACCCTCGCTTATCTTTCTAAGAATGTTTAGAATTAGACCTATAACGTGTTCAGCAACTGATTGATTAGAGTATCCAGCAGCGTTATCAATTTTAATTCCCTTTTCTTCAGCTTCATCAACTGCAACGTGATCTATACCCGTAAAGGCAACTTGGATTAGTTTTGTATTTTCAAGCTTTTCTACAACCTCTTTAGGATATGGGTTGTTAGCAATTATTACTACATCGGCGTCTTTAGATCTCTCGAAAAGCTCGTCAGCATCAGTAGTTTTTTCGTCATAATACTTAAATTCGTGACCTGCATCAACTATTGGCTTAGCTAGCTTTTCAATATACTCTTCACTTACACCAAGTGGTTCTAATAATTTTACCTTCATATTTCATTACCTCCTAATAAAATCATTAAGCTTTTTAAATAACTAATTTACTTTGCATTTTCTGCAAATGTATACATTGGAAATTTTACCATATTTTTATCGAACTCAAACTTAAATTTTCTCATAACGTCATAATATACATCCCAATAGAGTTCAGTCTTTACCCATGGCTTACAAACGAAGACCATTATTCCATTTCCAATATCCTCAATACCAATTATTGGTCTTGGATTTTTTTCTATTCTATCGTCCTCATCTATAATTTTATCGCATATATCTTTCATAAGTTCATAACTCGTATCTATATCAACCCTAAATATAAGATCTATCCTCCTGTAATTTTGATGGGTCGCATTTACGACATCATTGTTAACTAACATGGAATTTGGGCACACTATAATCTTGTTGTCATTAGTCTTTACAAATGTAAAACAAAGCTGCACATCTGTTACAGTTCCTTCTATATCTTCTCCGGGAACTATTATAAAATCTCCTATATTAAAGGGCTTGAAAAATAAAATTACAAGTGCCGCTCCAATATCAGAGAATATTTCCTTTAGAGCTAAACCAACTGACAAACCAGCAGCACCAATTATTGCAGCTATTGATGTCGTCTTAAAACCTACTATTGACAAACACACAAGTGTAACAAATACCAAAATCAATATATGGATTGCATAAACTGCAAAATTTATCAAAGAGCTCTGGGTTTTAGTGTATTTATTTAAAATGTTTTTCATTATATTTCTTATTGATCTAGCTACTTTCACGCCAATTATAAATATGACCAAAGCTATCAGAAACTCTGGTATCTTATCAATGACCCTAGTATTGAAAAACTCTAAAAACACCTTCTTAAAACTCATCGCTATCTCGTTCATAAACACCTCCAAAAACTATAAAAAATGGTGCAAGGCCTATTACCCGCCCTACACCAAAATTTTATATATCAGTTATATTCTTTCTATACTCATTTTTCAGTTTCTCTATGATCTTCTTCTCAACCCTAGAAACCGTCATCTGTGAAATTCCTATATCCTTCGCTATAACTGACTGGGTTTTATTTTCTATAAACCTGTCGTTAAATATTTTTTGCTCAACTTCGTTTAGGGTTTGTGTAAATTTCTCCAAGAAATCTTTTTGCTCTATATCGGCAAATTTCGTCTCATCATAACCTACCTTATCGCCTAGAGTGATGTCTTTATCCTCAGAATCCTCATTATTAGGCGTATCAAGCGATATAGGTTGATATCCATATGAGGCCTCAATAGCCTCTAATACCTCTTCTTCTGACTTTTCAAGGTAATCAGCAATCTCTTTAGTAGTTGGATATCTCTTATTTTTTTGTTCTAGCACCAACTTTGCATTTGAAATTTTCTTACTAAGCTCTTGAATTCTCCTAGGCACCCGCATAGTCCATACCTTATCTCTAAAGTACTTCTTTATTTCCCCTACTATTGTAGGTGTAGCAAAACTTGAAAACTCAAATCCCTTAGTAATATCATACCTCTCTATTGCGTAAATTAGCGCCAGAGATGCAACCTGATATATATCCTCGTAATCTACCCCTTTATTTATATATTTTCTAGCTAAAATCCTAGCGAGGTAGAGATGCTTCTCTATCAAAATATCCCTAATATGTTCATCTCTAGATTCACTGTATAACCTGAAAAGCTCTTTTACATCGGTATTTTCATAATCTTTAATAGACCTTGATGCTACGCTTTTCATTTCCCTACCTCTTTCTGAATTTCTTCATAAAAATATTAGTGCCTTTACCGTTAGAAACAAGTTCTACGCTATCCATAAGTGATTTTATTATAAATATACCCAGACCACTTTCCTTTGGGTCTTCAATGTTTGGCTCAGGAATGTCATCAACCACACAGCCCTTACCTTTATCACATACCTTGATATCTATCTCTGTATCCTCAGTAGATATTTCTACCAAAAACATATCTTCTTTGCCATGCCTAATAGCATTAGTGCAAGCCTCTGATACACATACTTTAATATCATCAATATCCTCTATATCAAATCCTATCCTTGATGCCATAGCTGATGCTACAAGTCTAATTACAGATATGTTCTCCGGTATAGCAGCTATCTCAATCTTTATAAAATTTCCGTCCAAATTTACACCTCCATATTGATGATCTTATTTAAGCCGGTTATTTTAAAGATTTTAGCGACATTCTCCCTAGGTTTAACTATGGTAAGTTTTTTATCACAAAGTCTGAGTTTTTTTAGAACCCCTACCATAACACCGAGTCCACTAGAATCTATATAACTTAACTCACTTAGATCAACTTCTACATCTTGGCAGTTTTCATCTATCTTTTTATATAACAATGACTTAAGTCCATCAGTGTTGGAATAGTCGAGCTCCCCCGAAATACTCACATCCCATTTAGATTTTCCTTCGTCATATTTTACATCTACATCAATCGCCATACTCTCCTCCACTATTATTTTTTCTTTCTAGATCTTAGACCACCGAAAATCAAACCGAATATACCTGTAAGCTTAAATATTGAATTTGTAACCAATTCAATACTGTCACTAATGGATGCGACATTATCTAGTATATCCTGAATGTTTTTTTCGTTAAAGTCTATCAATCTATCCGCTCTATCCAAAACTTTTTGAGCGCTATTAAGTGTTTTAGCTACAAATATAGCTATAATCAAAAATGATACTCCTATCAAAACACCGCAAATTTGCCATCCTATTGAATTCATATACTACTCCTTTATTGTTCCTTTTCTCCTATGTCAAAAGTCTTACCTATGACAATATCTTCCTCAGAGATCTTTTCATCTGAGCTATTTATATCTTCAAGCGAAAACTCATCTATTTTTTCTAGAATTCTCTTGTAAATATCCTCAATCGTCTCTTTTGGATTTTCCTTGAAACTATCGATATTGTCCTTTAGTTTTTCCCTTGTTTCCGTTCCTTTGCAAGGAGCAGTGAGTAGACCCAGGATATATCCAATAGCCATCGCAAAAATTGCAAACAAACCTCTATTTTTCATAGCGTACCTCCTTATTGTCAAGATTTACTCCCGTTTTTCAACCTATCTAATCGACTAAGTATCAACCTAGTGTAAATGTTTAAGTATCTACTTAGTCGATATTATTGGTTGCGAGATTTTTATTTATTCAGCTTCTATCTTGGCTATAGACACTACTTCTACCTCTTCATCGGTCTTCATTAGTTTAACTCCGCTTGTAATTCTTCCTAACTTAGAAATCTCTTCCACGTGTATTCTTATAAGTACTCCGTCAGAGTTTATAATCATTATTTCGTCTTCGTCATTTACCATACAAGCTCCAACTAATGCTCCCGTCTTAGATGTAATATTATATGTCTTTAGACCCTTTCCTGCTCTTGTCTGAGTATTGTACTCATCAGAGGATGACCTCTTTCCATAACCTTTCTCACTTACGACGAGCAGGTCGTCTCCCTCGGACACAAGGTTCATAGAAACAACCCTGTCTCCTTCGTTGAGCCTGATTCCCATGACACCCATAGCATTTCTGCCCATAGGTCTAACGTCTTTTTCCTTGAATCTTATGCTCATTCCGTGTTCAGATACAAGTAGCACTTCTTGTTTTTCGTCTGTAATTTCTACTCCAATAAGTTCGTCGTCTGTCTTTAGAGCTATTGATATCAATCCTGATTTATTGATGTTCTTATACTCATCAAGCTTAGTCTTTTTGACAATACCTTGTTTAGTACACATCAATAGGTATTTACTTTCGCTCACATCTTGAATTGGTATAAAGGTAGCTACCTTTTCTCCTGGATCCAACTGTAGAAGGTTGACTATTGCAGTACCTCTAGCCTGTCTCTTTCCTTCAGGTATTTCATAGGCATCTAGTTTATATACCTTTCCTCTATTTGTGAAGAACAGTATAGTTGAGTGGGTTGTGGCCAGTTCCAATCTCTTGATAAAGTCGTCCTCTTTAGTTGTCAAGGCCGATATGCCTCTTCCTCCTCTTCTCTGACTCTTATAAGAATCAGCTGGCTGCCTTTTTATATATCCGAAGTGAGTTAGAGTGACTGCTATTTCCTCTTCCTCAATTAGATCTCTTACGTTGAATTCACCCTCGGCGTGAGTTATTTCAGTCCTTCTCTCATCAGCGTATTTTTCTTTTATCTCAGTCATTTCCTGCTTGATGAGATTTAACAATATCCTCTCGCTCGCTAGTATTTCCTTTAATCTGGCAATTTCTTTAATTAGCGCTAGATATTCTTCCTCTATCTTATCTCTCTCTAATCCGGTAAGCCTTTGAAGCCTCATATCAAGTATGGCCTGAGCTTGAATATCCGTTAATTCAAATTCTTCCATAAGAGCGGCCTTTGCTTCCTGACCGTTTCTTGATCCTCTAATTATAGAAATTACCCTGTCTATATTATCTAGGGCAATTTTTAATCCCTCTAATATATGAGCTCTTGCTTCAGCCTTATTTAACTCAAATTGAGTTCTCCTGTAAACCACATCTTTTTGATGTTCTATGTAGTGGTTTAACATCTGTTTTAAAGTAAGTATCTTAGGTGTTCCATCCACTAGGGCTAACATTATTATACTAAATGAAAACTCCATCTGTGAGTGCTTGTAGAGATTGTTTAACACTATATTGGCATTTGCATCTCTCTTGATCTCAATGACAATCCTCATACCGTGTCTATTTGATTCATCTCTTAGGTCGCTTATTCCTTCAACTTTCTTTTCTCTTGCAAGGTCTGCTATTCTCTCAACTAGTTTTGCTTTGTTTACTTGGTAAGGAATTTCTGTAACTACTATTTGCTGTCTTCCCTTTGCCATCTCTTGAATTTCAGCTCTAGCCCTCACCTTTACCTTGCCCCTACCTGTTCTGTAGGCCTCTTTTATATTTTCTTTTCCCAATATAATTCCATACGTAGGAAAGTCCGGACCCTTTACATACTGAATTAGGTCTTCTGTATCACAGTCGGGATTATCTATTAGATATTCCGTTGCATCTATTACTTCACCTAGGTTGTGAGGTGGTATAGATGTAGCCATACCAACCGCTATACCACTTGATCCATTTACAAGTAGGTTTGGAAACCTAGATGGAAGTACTGAAGGTTCCTTAAGTGATTCGTCGAAGTTAGGTATGAAATCAACTGTGTTCTTATCAATATCTCTAAGAAGTTGTAGTGCTATCTTACTTAATCTAGCCTCTGTATAACGCATTGCAGCTGGCATATCTCCGTCTACTGATCCGAAGTTACCTTGACCTTCAACTAGTAGAGCCCTAGTTGAAAAGTCCTGAGCCATCCTTACCATAGCGTGGTATACCGCAGTATCGCCGTGTGGGTGATACTTACCAAGTACGTCCCCTACTATACGGGCTGACTTTCTAAAAGGCTTATCTGGAGTAAGATTTAACTCACTCATTGAGTATAATATTCTCCTGTGCACTGGCTTTAGTCCATCCCTAACATCTGGAAGAGCCCTACCAGCTATTACACTCATCGAATAATCTATATATGATTTTTTCATTTCATCCGATATTTCTATCGGTATGATTTGACCAACGTGTTCCATTTACAATATCCTCCTTAAATATCCAAATTACGTACGAACTTGGCATTCTCCTGTATAAACTCTCTTCTAGGCTCAACTTTTTCTCCCATAAGCATGGAAAATACTTCATCTGCTACCATCGCATCGTCTATTTGTACTTGAAGGAGAGTCCTAGTGTCTGGATTCATCGTAGTCTCCCAGAGTTGTTCTGCATTCATCTCACCAAGACCTTTGTATCTGCTTACCTCTATTGAATTTCTTCCTATTTCCTCTAGGAGTTCATCTAATTCCTCATCTGAGTAAGCGTAGTGACTCTTCTTATTTTTTGTGACCTTGTATAGCGGTGGCTGAGCTGCATATATGTACCCGTTTTCTATTAGCGGTTTCATATATCTGTAGAAGAATGTCAGAAGTAAGGTTCTGATATGTGCTCCGTCTACATCGGCATCCGTCATGATTACTATCTTGTGATATCTAAGCTTAGACATATCAAAGTCATCACCTATTCCACTACCAAAAGCGGTTATCATGTTTTTGATCTCTTCAGATGACAATATCTTGTCTAATCTTGATTTTTCTACGTTTAATATCTTACCTCTAAGTGGCAGTATAGCCTGTATATGTCTATCCCTACCAGATTTAGCAGAACCTCCCGCAGAATCTCCCTCTACTAAGAATATTTCGCTCTTTGCAGGGTCTTTTTCTGCACAATCAGCTAATTTTCCTGGAAGTGAGGTGCTTTCTAATGCAGATTTTCTCCTGGTCAGTTCTCTGGCCTTCTTAGCTGCTTCTCTTGCCCTCTGTGCCCTAATGCACTTATCCATTATAACTTTCGCCACTGAAGGATGTTCCTCTAGATATGTACTCATCTCTTCTACTGTAACTGTGTCCACTAAACCTCTCATAAATGTATTTCCAAGTTTAGTCTTTGTCTGTCCCTCAAATTGTGGCTCAGGTAGTTTTACGGATACAACAGCCGTAAGTCCTTCCCTGATGTCTTCTCCCATGAAGTTTGTATCTTTTTCTTTTAATATTCCCGCTCTTCTAGCGTAGTCGTTCATTGTCTTAGTTATAGCAGATCTAAATCCACTTAAATGCGATCCACCTTCATGAGTGTTTATATTATTGGCAAAAGAAAATATATTTTCACTGTATGAATCTGTATATTGAAGAGCTACTTCAATCATACAGTCCTCAACCAATTTTTCTACGTATATTATATCTTCGTGTAGGGCGTTTCTAGTTCTGTTTAAGTATTTTACATATTCAACTATACCACCCTCATAGTGAAATACCTTTTCTATAGGTTCTTCTTCCCTATCGTCTATAAATAAAATCCTTACTCCCTTATTTAAAAAGGCAAGCTCTCTAACTCTGTGTTCCAATGTTTCTGAAGAATATACGACCTCTTCAAATATCTCGTCATCAGCTAAAAAAGTGATCTTTGTACCGGTTTTTTTCGTATCCCCTATAACCTCTATTGGCTTTACTGGGTTTCCTCTCCTAAACTCTTGGTAATACACATGTCCATCTCTAGATATCTCTGCTTTAAGCCATGTAGAAAGGGCATTAACAACAGAAACACCGACACCGTGAAGACCACCGCTGACTTTATATCCTCCACCGCCGAATTTACCTCCGGCATGAAGCACTGTTAGAACTGTCTCTAGGGTGGATACACCTGTCTTCTCGTGTTTTTCTACTGGTATACCTCTACCATCGTCTTCTACAGTCACACTGTTGTCTTTATTTAATGTTATTATTATCTCTGAACAATTTCCCGAAAGTGCTTCGTCAATCGAGTTGTCTACCACCTCATAAACAAGGTGGTGTAGTCCCTTAGGTCCTGTTGAACCTATGTACATTCCAGGTCTTTTTCTAACGGCTTCTAAACCCTCAAGCACCTGAATCTGACTTGCACCATATTCTTGACTCATTTAATTTCCTCCGTTCGTAATTTGTACCCTTCCATCATCCACGGTAAATACCGTCAATCTTGAGGTATCAAATATATTTTTTTGTTCTTCTGCACTGGTTATAAATATCTGTACGTCTTTTAGGGTTTCGATCAATAACCTCTGTCTATTTTCATCTAACTCACTAAAAACATCATCTAGTATCAAAACAGGGTACTCGCCGATTTCTTTGTTTATCAGATCTATTTCAGATAGTTTTAGTGAAATAGATGCAGTCCTCTGTTGACCCTGGGAACCATAATACCTTATGTCTATCCCATTTAGGTATATTTCTATATCATCCTTGTGAATACCGATATTTGTAACCTTTCTCTCTATATCCCTATCCCTATATCTCACAAGCTCTTTGTAATAATGCTCCTCTAAATTATCTATCGACTTAAGGTCACTAGACACATTTGTAGAATACACTAGGGAAAGTTTCTCTTTAGACTGAGATATTTTCTCATGCAAATTCCCAGCTATCTTAGATAGGATTTTTACGTATTCTCTTCTCATGCCAATTATATAAGTTCCGAGTTGTGCTAGTTTTATGTCGTAGATATCGAGTAGATTTTTATCAATGTTAAAGTTTTTTAGATATTTATTTCGAGAGCTTAGTGTTTTATTGTACTCATATAGGGCAGTAAAATATCTCGGCTTCATCTGACTAATTTCTCTATCAAGGAATTTTCTCCTTTCAGACGGTCCGCTCTTTACTAGCTTAAGGTCCTCAGGAGAAAATATCACAACATAGAATTGACCGAGTATATCACTTCTCTTATCTAGAGAAACACCATTTAATTTTATTCCCTTTCTATCCTTGCCTATGGAAATCTCCACTTTTTTGGGTGAATTATTTCTGTAATAGGTACCTTGAATATACAGGGAGTCTTGATTGAATCTAATCATCTGAGAGTCTTTAGATGCTCTAAAGGATTTTGCTAAGGACATCATATAGATAGACTCAACTATATTGGTCTTTCCTTGACCATTTTTTCCCGTGATAAAATTGATATTCCTATTAAACTTTAAATTTAATCCTTCGTAGTTTCTGAAATTTATAAGAACTATTTCGTCTACGTACAATCAGACTATCCTATATATTTCGCCTTCAAATTCAACTTCATCCCCGGGATGGATCTTCTTACCCCTTCTAGTTTCAACTTCTCCATTTAACTTTACCATTCCCTCGGAAATCACGAGTTTTGCCTCGCCACCGGATGAGACTATGTTGGCAAATTTTAAAAGTTGATCTAGCTTTATAAATTCTGAGCTTATCTTAACTTCCATGTCCAGTACCTCCGTATAAATATTTAACATCTAAAAACAATTCCCTATAAATATTATACTACATATATATTTATCTTGCTAACTTATAGCCAAAAAACTTCAGAATTTCAACCCTTACATCCATTAAGACCTAACTGGTAAAAGAAGGTAGGTGTATTCGTCTTTGTCTATTGACTTTATTACACAAGGATTTACATTAGTGGTAAAGTCGATGTAAATCTCCTCGTCTTCAATGTGTTTGATTCCGTCTATTATATACCTTGAGTTAAATGCTATATCTAGGTTGTTTCCATCTAGCTCAATATCAACTACTTCATGCACGTTACCGATGTCACTGTTAGATCTAATGGTAAGTGCGCCCGGCTCAATTGACAATTTTATAAGGTTGTTTTTGTCGGACATAAACAGTAGAGCTGCCCTTTCAACACTGCTTAATAGCTCTCTTCTATTTACCCTTATCCTGGTTGTATGCTCCCTTGGAAGAAGCTTCTTGTAGTCTATAAACTCGCCATCTATTAGCCTTGCGCTTATTAGGGTGTCATTTATCCTAAAGAATGCATTTTTCTCTGAGAATCTAAGTTCGACATTTCCATCTTCTTCTAGAAGAGAGTTTATCTCATTTAGTGTTTTTCCTGGAATTATTGACCTAATATTTTCAGGGGAATTTTCTATATCAGAACTCTTAACGGCAAATCTATATCCATCTATAGCCGTCAGTGTCATCTTGTTTCCGTCTACCTCAAAAAGCTCTCCCATTAAAATTGACTTAGTAGGATCTTGTGATACGGCAAATGAAGTCTGTCTTATCATATTTTTCAAACTGATATTGTCAAGTGTATATATGTTTGAATCCTCATCTGCCTTAGGAAGTTGAGGGAATCTAGACGCATCCATACCCTTGATTGTAAAGTTTGAAGAAAGGCATTTTATATGAATATTCATACTGTCATCTGTCTCTACTTCTACAAAAGAATCTGGAAGCTTTCTTATGATATCTCCAAATAGTTTTGAGTTTACTACTATCTCCCCTTCTCTTTGGACGTCGGCTTCTACAGAAGTCATTATTGAGATTTCAGCGTCATATGCACTAATTATCAATCCTCCATCCTTAGCACTGATTTTTAAACCCCTTAAGAGTTCATTTGTAGATTTGACATTTATAGCTCTTTGGGCAATATTTATCTTGTTCGTTAAGTTTCTTTGGTTCGAAATAAATTTCATCTGGTCCTCCTTATGGGTGAATATATTTATATATTTATTTTTAGTAGCAGTAGTAGGCTATGTTGATAAAGTGAATAACTAGATCAACCTGTTGAAATAAGCGAAAAAAAGCTTGTAGATAATCCTGTTGAATACCTGTTAAATTAAATCCAACTTATCAACAGGCAAAAATATACATAAAATTACCGTATTTATTTATCAACAATATACATCGCCTTTTCCACAGCCTGTGTATGTTTTATAACTTCAAATTTAACTACCCTTTAATTTTTGTTATTACCTTGTCTACTCTTATCTTTATATCCTCATTTTCTTTGATATCTTGTTCAATTTTATTACATGCGTGCAGTACAGTTGTGTGGTCTCTCCCTCCAAACTCACTTCCTATCTTAGGTAGGGATAGATCAGTAAGCTCTCTACAAATGTACATTGCTATCTGTCTTGGATAAGCAATTGCCTTAGACCTCTTTTTGGAATCCATATCCATAATGCTAATATTATGCTCTTCTGCTACCTTTTCTTTTATTCTGTCGACAGTCACCTCTTTGTTTTTTAAATTCTCAAATATGTCTTTTAAAGCATCTACTGCTAGGTCCATGGTTATAGTTTTTTGATTTTTAAGAGTTGCAAATGCACTAAGCCTAGTAAGAGCACCTTCGAGCTCCCTTATATTTGAATTCACGTTATTGGCGATATATTCAATTACGTCATAAGGAATCTCAAGACCTAACCCCTCAGCCTTATTCATAAGTATAGCCATACGAGTCTCGTAATCTGGAGCCTTTATATCGACCTTAAGACCTTGATCAAATCTGGAGCTAAGTCTTTCCTCAAGCATAGCAATCTCTTTTGGCGGTCTGTCGCTAGAGATTATTATCTGTTTATTAGCGGCGTATAGGTCGTTAAAAGTATGGAAAAACTCCTCCTGAACTGAATCCTTCCCTGCTATAAATTGAATGTCGTCTATAATAAGTATATCCGCATTTCTGTATTTATTTCTGAATTTAGTTTTGTAATTCTCGTTATTAGATGTCCTAAGAATATTTATAAGCTCGTTTGTAAATTTTTCGCTAGTAACGTACATAACTCTCTTATCTTTGAATTTACTGAGTACCCTGTGAGCTATTGCTTGCATTAGATGCGTCTTTCCCAACCCAACTCCCCCGTATAGAAATAGTGGGTTGAATTGCTTTGATGGGTTTTCAGCTACGTTGTGACACGCGGCCTGTGCAAAGTCATTGTTTTTACCCACGACAAACTTTTCAAATGTGTACTCAGGGTTTAAATTAAGATCGTACTCTGGTTGTGAGTCCTCGCTTCTATTTATATTAAGGCTTTTAATCTCGTCGTTTGTTGCGACGATGACCTCTTTTAATGATGAATCTATATTTTTTGCAAAATTTTTAATGTCGTCAATATATCTGTTGGCGACTGATTCTTTAAAAAACTGATTCTCAGCAACCAAGACGATCACTCCGTCTTGATATGAAATGGGCTCTAGGTTTGATATAAAGGCTTCATAGGTGGCTTGTCCGTATTTTTCGAACATATTCATCTTTACCTGACCCCACAGCTCGTGAATGTTCATAAACTCCCTCCATATTAACAAATTTATAATAATATTATACCAAATATATGGATTTTTTTCTGTTGATAAGCTGTGATTTACTAATAAACAGGCTTAAAGCCTTTATAACACTAAAAAGTTATCCACAAGTTTTTGATAATTTTTTACTTATTAACAGTTATTTTTAAGATATTAACAAGTTATACATTAAATCTGTGGATAACTTGTAGATATCTGTTGATAGATAAAATTTATAATAGAATATATAAATGGAAATACCTAGCTATTTAAATTAAAAAAAAGTGATTATTTGATTGACAACACTAGAAAATATCATTATAATATATATGTTATGTTTATGTGTAAATTATCAATATGAGAAAGGCGGTGCCAATAAATGAAGAGAACTTATCAGCCAAAGAAAAGACAGAGAAGTAAAGAACATGGATTCAGAAAAAGAATGAAGACTTCAAACGGAAGAAATGTACTTAAGAGAAGAAGAGCAAAAGGTAGAAAGAGACTTACTCATTAATCTGCCTTTGTAAATACTAACTAGATCGGTAGTTAGCGATAAAAATCAAAAGCCACTGGATCAGTGGCTTTTTTTATAATTTACAGATAAAATGGGGTATATATGAGAAATATCGATACCGAAACATTAAAGAAAGATAAAGAGTTTAGAAGGGTTTATTCCAAGGGGAGATCCTTCGCTAATAGAGAGCTAGTGATCTATATTCTTAAGAATAATTCTGCGAGCAATAGACTTGGCATATCCGTATCTAAAAAGGTAGGAAATGCAGTTACTAGAAATAGAGTAAAAAGACTTATTAGAGAGGTCTATAGAGTAGAGTACAAGAACAAATTAAAGCTTGGTCACGACATAATAATACTAGCGAGAATGAACGCGGCAAATTGTTCTTACGATAAGATAAAGAGTTCACTTGGCCATTTGTTTAAGAAAGTAGGATTGGCGAGTAGATGAAGTTGTTAAAGGATTTCTACAGTTTATTAAAAAAAGTATCACATATATTAGCTGAGTTATGTATAATATTAATCAAGGGATATCAAAGGTATATATCTCCTATAAAAGGTCCTACGTGTAGGTTTTATCCAACTTGTTCAGAATACTCAGCGCAGGCTTTTAGAAAATATGGTTTTTTTAAGGGAATGTTTTTAACAATAGTCAGGGTAGGAAAATGTCACCCATTTCATCCGGGTGGTTATGATCCTCTTAAATGATACACGCTGATTTAATATATTTAAGGAGGTATACATGAGTATAATTGCAAACTTTTTAGGGTCCATACTTCACTATATACAGGAAGTAGTCGGAAACTACGGGTTGTCAATAGTAATCTTCACGATAATTATAAAGATGATTCTATTGCCACTCACTATTAAACAGACTAAATCAACTCATGCAATGAGTGAGATAAGTCCAAAGGTAAAGGAAATTCAAAAGAAGTATAAGAATAACCCTGAAAAGCAAAATCAAGAGATAACCAAACTTTATAAAGAGGCTAAGATAAACCCTCTAGCTGGTTGTCTACCAATGTTGATACAGATGCCTATATTGGTCGGTCTGTTCTGGGTGTTGAAAAACCCTATAAAATATGGGGTATTTCCATCAAAAGAGGTTATGGAAGCGACAGGTCTTACGTTTTTGTGGGTTAAATCACTCACTAAACCTGACTATATATTAGCAGTATTGTCAGGGGTGTCAGCGTTCTTTATGCAAAAGACAATGACGCCACCAGATCAAGAAAAACAAATGAAGATATTTATGTACGTGATGACAGGTATGTCTTTCTACTGGGGATTTATATTCCCTGCCGGACTTACACTTTATTGGACTTTGAGTAATCTTTTCAGTGTAGCGCAGTACTTTGTGATAACAAAGCCGTTGAAAGATAGACTTGCCAGGGAAAAAGAGGGTGTAGCAAATGGAAAAAACAATTAAGATAAACGCGAAGTCTGAACTTGAAGCAAAAAAACAAGCACAAGAGAAATTTAACTTAAAAGACGAAGAAATAAGGGTAAGGGAGATTGAAGCTCCTAAATCAGGTTTTTTAGGTATATTTGGAAACAAAGAGGGGTTATACGAACTAACCATAAAAGTAGAGGATGATTCTGAAACAGCTACTACAAAGAATATAGAGGATGTTTCTTCTGATGATGTAAGCTCTTCTCCAAAAATCATAGATATGGCAGATAAGCCTACTATGAGCGATGAAGAAGAAATAAAATACGCAAAAGAGTTTATCGAAACTTTACTAGATAAGGCGAATGTAAAAGCACTTGTCACAGTAACAAAAGAAAAAAATATAATCACAGTTAACATAACTGGAGAAGAGGCTTCTTATCTGATTGGAAGAAGGGGAGATACCCTGGATTCAATTCAGTTTTTAACTGGTCTTGCCCTCAATAAGGTCAGAAAAGATTCACAGAGCAGGGTGCTAGTAGATATTGAGGATTATAGAAGCAAAAGAGAAGAGTCCCTAAAGAGATACGCCAACAGGGTTGCTAGAGAAGTTGCTAAGTCAAGAAGAGCTAAGAAGCTTGATTTTATGAATCCATATGAAAGAAGAATAGTGCACTCAGAGCTTCAGTACGATAAGTTTGTATTGACATACAGCGAAGGTAACGATCCATATAGAAGGGTGGTTATTGAGCCAAAGCAGAAAAAGAGATATCCAAGGGATAGAAAGCCATATAACAGAAGAACTGAACAACATAAATCAGAATAAATAGAAGAAATGTAAAGAAATCAATATATTAAAGCTATGTTCGATATATTAGGAAGAATTTTAATTCCATAGCGATAAAAAAAAGA
>JASBZE010000038.1 GCA_029983575.1 Peptostreptococcaceae bacterium | reverse complement strand
CCATATTTTATTATACCTACACCTAAATTTGTGTGAATTGTATCAATTAAGCAAAATCTTTGTATGATGTTGTTTTATGTTTTTATACTTTAAGGAGGTGGTGTTTAGCTTATATCAATAGACAATGGATGGATAGAAATTTAATATTGTAATTTAATCATTATAAAATACATACAAATGTAATTTTCTGATGAGGATAATTATACATATGGATTTCGACCTTGTTGAGGTATAAGTTATAAATTAGGACTAAGTAAACAAGTTCTTGGGATGTAATATTATACTATCCTGGGACAGTCAACTTTAAAGGTTGACGAACTAAAAACGAATATCCCATATTTCGAAAGGAGAAAGTTATGGAGAAAGGTAGTTTTAGAAACAGAGTAATATCAGTATTTCTATCTCTATTTATGGCGTTGACGATGGTTCCGGGTGGGTCTTTTGCCGCGGGAAGTACTGAACCAGCCACAACGGAAGGGACTAGAGATGAAAGAGGTAGACTTGTAATTAATGCACATCAGGTAATAAACGATGCTGATGACACTGCAGCTGTAAGATTTAGAGGTGTGCATGGTAGAGCTTATGAAATGTTCGGAGGAAGCTTCGGAACAGTTGGAAATGAAAAGCCTTTAAAAGATGGTATGAAAATTCGTTTCCAATGGATGGATTCAGATGGAGCAGTGAGTCCTGTTTATGAAGCTTTTACACAAACACCAAAAAATGGAAAAGGTGGAACAGGTTGGTATTCATTTGATGATAAGAAGCTAAGCTTTAAAGATGGTAATGGTAAGCTTCATAAACTTGCATACCAAACAACTAGACAAAGATATAGACTTTGGTTAGCTCCAGGTCAAACATCTGAAAGTGGAAATGAGTATGTTACAGCTAGACAAGCTCATGGTGGACAAGTAGGTTTTTATAAAGCAGATCAAAACTCTGCAGGAACATTTATGGTTGCAGATGCTCACTTTACAAAGACTGGTGTTTTTGTATATGAAAAACCAGGCGATGATTATACAAAATTAATCAAAAATGCACCATACCAAGATAATTTCGACAAAGGATTATTTGGAAGACCTGAAAAGCTACTTTCTGGACGAGTTTGGTGGGAAACAAAGTCTACTGATATGGCCTTTCCTGTAGATATTGGAGAAGAAAATGTAAAGCAAGAAAAAGCAGATTATAAAACAGGAATAAGAGTCGTAAATATGATGCTTAAACCAGAAGGTATTAAGGTAGCTCAAGCTTGGGAAAAAGCTAATAAAAAAGCTACAGTAAGAGAGAGAATTAATTATTTTGGAACTTTAGTTAAAGATCATCCAGAATATGTAGAAACAGTAGTAACTCCTGTAAAAATGATGAAAGATAATGATTCAGGATATGCTGCACAGTTTTCTACTAGAATAGATCAAAATTATTTATATCAATTTGTAGTTCGTGGAGAAGATAACGAAGTGCTACCAAGTATTAATGGATTCCCTGCACCACTATTCCACAATCCAGATGAATTTATCCATGGCGGATCAATTACAACAGCTAATGGCGGTCTATATATGGTTAAAAATGCGCTTGTAAATAGTCCATTTGAATCTACAATTGATATTACAAATTATAATGTTTCAGATTTGGTTGCAAGCCCTGGAGATACAGCAACAATTAAAGTAAATTCAAACTTCCTTAAAGGAAATAATACTGAGATCAAATGGATTGACCAAGAAGGTAATGAAATTAAGGGACAAACTAAAGTTGTTACAAACAAAAAGGATGCTGATGCTATAACTTTCAAAGTTCCTGAAAATCTTGATGCAAGGGTAACTTATTCAGTACAACTTGTAATAAATGGTGTAATAGTAGATGCTGACTCATTTGTAGCAAATCCACTTCCAAAATTAAATCTTCACAGGAATGGACCAGACGATCTTGACAAAGATGGAAAAGAAAAAGCAGAAGCTGTTGAAAGAGTAAATCTTGATAAAGATACTGAAGGCAAAGTAACTCTTCCTGTTATGAGAGATAGAGAAGATTATCAAAACATCTCAAAAACTGGTAAGTCATTTGTTGGTTGGTCAACTAATAAAGATGCAACTGCACCAGATAAGGAAGCAGAAAAATATATTACAGACGGAAGCAAATTTACAGTTGGCGAAACAAAAGATCTTTATGCAGTTTGGAAAGATCCATTTACTGTAACAGTTAAGAAAAAATGGTCCGGTGCAAATGGAGATGACTATAAGGATGTTAAATTTGGTCTTATGTATAGAGTCGCTCTTACAAAGGCAAATGGCCCTACAATAAATAGGAATGCAACATTTACGCCAGTTCCAGAAAATATAGCACCAATTAAGACTTATGATGGAAGTGACATGGTATGGAAAAATCTTCCATAATATGATAAAGATGCAAGAAGATACACTTATGTAGCTGTTGAACTTCAAAATAAAGAAATGGAAGAGGCATATAAAGCTGGTATATCAGACTTTACAAAATATGGCATCAATATTACAGATAAAGAGCCTCATAAGGAACAATCAATTGCACTAACTAAAAAAGCTGGCGGTGTTGATGCATTTACATCAGCAACAACTAGAAAGCTTTTGACAAAAGATAAAAGTGAAGCTCAAGATAATCTTGATATAACTGGTTACGAACTTACAGCAACAAATACAAAGACTGAACTTCCAACTCCAGTTATAGATCAAGCGAAGACTGATGCAACAAATGTAAATATAGTAATAGATAAACCAGTGGGAGAAATTGACTTTACTTTTAAAGCTGAAGGACAAGACCCAGCAACTTCATTTAAGGCAAAATACACTGAAGGCACTGGTTGGGCGCTTGAAGGAGAAAATCTTCCAAGAGGACTTGCAGTTGATCCTACTTCAACTCCTACAAACTTAAAGCTTACAACAACTGAAGGCTTGAAGGAAAAAGACACATTTACAGCAGAGTCTGTAAAAGGTGATGCAAAATCTTCTATATATACAATGGAAGTAAAAGATAATAAGTCAAAACTTCCAACAGACATTAAACAAGTTAAGAGTGAAGACCCAGCTAAAGCTAAGGTAACTGCACTTCCAGCTTCAAAAGAAATAAATGGAGTAAAATCACCAACAGCAAATAAAAATGCTGAATATACACTTGTTGATAAAGATGGAACAGTAGTTGCAGGACCAGTTAAAGAAAAAGATGGTTTAATCATCTTTGAAATTGACAAAAATGCAGATCAAAATGGAAAAGAATATTTTGTTGAAGTACAAGAACCTGGAAAAGATAAGACATCTACAAAAGATGTTGCAAAAACTGAAGCTACTTCAAAAGATGGAAATCCATCTAAGAGATCAGTAACACTTGATACAGTTGGACCTCAAGGAACACTTCCAGAAATTACTGGTAATGTTGGAGATAGCTATAAATCAGATCCATTTACACTAACTGAAGAAAGCACTCCAGTTATCGTAGTTGGTAGTGTTGGATTAAACTCAACAAAAGTTTTATTTAAAGACAGTGATCCTAAGACTGCAACAATCGAAGGACCATTTACTTTAAGATATGACGGTAAATATAGCATTACGTTTGAAGATAAGTTTGGAAATCAATCTACTCTTGAAGCGGATAAGAAAGTTTATGGAAATGTATTAACAGCTGCACAATTTAATGATCTTCCACAAGATAAGAAAGGTGAATATCAAGCTTTGACATTTAAAGCTGATAAGGATAGTAAATCAACTCTTCTTGTTGCAAGTGATAAAGCTGGAGAACAAGATCAAAAACTAAAAGAATACACTCAATATCTAAGAACAGCATCTATTCCAGAAGTAGGAATAAAACTAGAAGACGCCGGAATATTTGGTATCAAAGTTCCAAGATATGAAGTATTAGACGAAAATAAAGCAAATACTAAGGTGTCAAGCCCAGCTTGGAATAATACAACAATTACAAGTTCAGTAAAGGAAGTTGTTTTACAAGTTGAAAGCACAGAAAAGATTATTCCAATTGCAGAACCATCAAAAAATCCAAATCCAGCTAAAGGATTCTACAGAGTTTATCTAACATCAGAAGAAGGAGTTACTCTAACAGGAAAAGATGGAGCACAACTTCCTAATGGTACAAATGGTAGACCGATAGCAGCATTTGATGTAAGAGAAGGCGTTGATACAAAATACAGTGAATTAATTGAAAAAATAAATGTAGATCCAACAACTGCAAAATGGTTTGAAAACGACCAAGAAATAACAAGTACTGATGCTAAGATGGATCAAAGATCACATCTTCTTATTGCAAAAGCTGAAGAAAAGATAGTTGAAGTAAAAGATCCTGATAGTACAGATAAGAAATCTGGATATGTAAGAGTTATCTTTGACGCAACAAAAGACGGTCACATTGTTATTAACGAAGATAAACAAAATGAGCCAGCAGCAAGAATGGCTAGAGCATCAGAAGAAGCTCAAAAACAACAAAAAATTGCTTATGATGTAAAAGAAGGAACTAAATACAATGATGCAGATGTACAAGCTAAGTTTACAAAGGTAAAAGCAGTTCCAAATGAAGAATCAAAAGAATTCAAAGCTTGGAGTCCTGAAGTTCCAAATACTGATACAGCAATTGCAGATAACGCAACTTATACTGCAACTTATCAAGATAAAGTAACTGATAAGACAGCAACACCAGAAGTAGATAAGGTAGAAGCTGGAGCAACAAAAGTAACAGGAACAGCAGAAGCAGGCTCAACAGTAACAGTAACCTTCCCAGCAAAAGAAGGAGAAGAAGCCAAAACAGCAACTGCAAAAGCTGGAAATAATGGAAAATACGAAGTAGCAGTACCAGAAGGTGTAAAATTAGCAGAAGGCGATAAAGTATCAGTAACAGCGAAAGCTGAAAACAAGGCTGATTCAGAAGCAAAAGAAGCTACAGTAGAAAAAGCAGCGCAAGAAGCAACAAATGCAAAAGCGCCAGCAGACAAAGTAAAAGTAGCAGATCCAGCTAACATAACACAAGACGATGAAGAAAAAATACTAGCAGCAGTAAAAGAAGCAAATATTAATTTACCAGAAGGAACAACTTATGAAATCAAAGACGGAAAAGTAATAGTAACAGCTCCTGGTAAGACACCAACAGAACTTCAAATATCTGATCTAGTAGAAAAAGAAGCGGATAAGACTCTAGAACTTAAGGCACCTACTAATAAAGTATCAGTAAAAGATCCATCAAACTTAAATGATGACGAAAAAACAGCAGTTAAAAATGCAGTAAAAGATGCAAATACAGATCTAAACTTAACAGACGATCAAATAACTGTAGCAAATGACGGAGCAGTAAGAGTAGTAAAAGATGGAAAGACTGGAAAACTAGAACCAACTCAAACCATTACTTCTGAAACAGCTACAGTAGCTAACAAACCAGAAAAAACTCCAGTTGCAAATCCAAAAGCATTAACTGATGACGAAAAAGCAGCAGTTAAAAAAGCAGTAAAAGATGCAAACCCAGATCTAAAATTAACAGATGATCAAATAACTGTAGCGGATAATGGTGAAGTAACAGTTAAAGAAGAAGGAAAAACTCCTTTAATTATGACTCCAGAAGATACTATTATCGAAAAAACTAAAGTAGCCGATCCAGCTGTAACAGCTGTTAATGTTCCAAAAGCATTAACCGAAAAAGAAAAAGAAGCAGTTAAAAAGGCAATTGAAAAAGCAAACAAAGGAAAGACACTTACAATTGAAGTAAAAGATGATGGTACAGCTATAGTCACAGAAGAAGGAAAAGCTCCTGTAACATTGGAACCTACAAAGACAGTTAAAGCTAAAGAAGCTACTAAAGAACCACAAGTAGATTCAGTAAAACCAGGTGATGATAAGATAAAAGGAACTGGCGTACCAGGTGCTGCAATCGAAGTTAAACTTCCTGATGGAACTGTATTAAAAACAACTGTAGGTAATGATGGTAAGTGGTCAGTAGACGTTCCAAAAGACAAACCACTTAAAAATGGAGATAAGATAACTGTAACTCAAACTGAAGACGGTAAAGCACCAGCTTCTAAAGAAGTAACAGTTAAAAAGCCTAGCACTCCATCAAGCGGAGGCTCAGGTGGAAGCTATGTAGAACCTGAAAAACCAGTAAAACCTACTCCTGGTAGAGTACATGGTGTGGATAGAATAGAAACAGCTATTCAAATCTCACAAAAATACTTCGACCATGCTAAGGCAGTTATAATCGTAAGACACGATTTGTATCCAGATTCAATGACTGCATCTGTTCTTTCTAAAGTTCTAAACGCTCCTATACTTCTTACTAGAACAAACGACCTAGATAAGAGGGTTCAAGATGAAATACGTAGACTTGGCGCTACTGAAATGATCATCGTAGGAGGAGACACTTCTGTATCTAACAGTGTTAGAGAACAATTGAAGGCTTTTGACTCAGACAAGAACGTTGAAAGAATTGCAGGAAGAGATAGATACGCAACTTCTCAAGCAGTGGCAAGAAGAGTTATAGGTATAACTGGAAAGAAAAATACAGCAGTTATAGCTAGCGGAGAACTTTTCCCTGACGCTTTGGCTATAGGACCTTTCGCAGCTAGAGAAAACTTACCAATTCTACTTGTTAAGAAAGACGTTGTACCTCAATCAGTATCTAAGGCTATTAAAGACCTAGATATAAACAAAGTCTATATAGTAGGTGGTTTCAGTACAGTTTCTTCTAAAGCACAAGCTAAACTTCCAAGAACTATTGAAAGGATAGCAGGTCACGATAGATATGCAACTGCTCTAGCAATTGCTAAGTCTAAGTTCAACAAGTCTGAAGAGGCATTTGTAGCTAGTGGAGAAGTATTTGCAGACGCACTTGTAATTTCACCTGTAGGTGGTCTAAAAGATCAACCAATACTACTAGTGAAACATTCAGGAGCTTCTAAAGATGTTATCAACTATGTACAAAAAGACTCAAAGATTAAGAAACTTACAGTTATAGGCGGTACTTCTTTAATACCAGACTCTGTAGTTGAAGAGTTGATTAAAGTAGACAAGTAAGTTAATATAAGGATTTAAGTCAGTTTGAATATATTTTTTGAGAAGGCATCTCGACAGATATAAATCTAACTGAAAAAGATCTTTACTAAAAAATTAGTGAGATAAAAATCCCAACAAAAAATTAAGACCCAAGAGCAAAGGACTCAAATGAGGACCCGAGCTTTTGGGTCTTTTATATATGGTATAATGTTATATATAATTGTTTGTGGAGGTTGAGATGGATATTAAAAAAGAGGATATTAAACAGCTTTTTTTTGCTGCTACAAACAGCAAAAGCGAAAGAGTAAATAATATATTGAAGATTATTATAAAATCCCTGGTCGATGAAAAGGATGAGGGACGTGTTGTTATTGATTATAAAAAACTAAGAAACGAACTTACTTATTTTAAGTATTATGATGTAGGAGAAGATGGTTTTTCATATTTTTTTATGTACATCCCCATTATTATTTCCAATAAAAAATTTGATTCGGGGCTTATGGAGTGTTTGAAGCTGGCTAAGAATCTTTCTGGATGGATGGGTGAGTCTAAAGTATATATTTCTGTTTTCAAGGCCTTTGTTTTTTTCTCGATATATAGATCTATGATAGAGATGGATGAACCTGAATATACAGATTCTCTATCTAGGGTTAAGGAAGAAATTATTAGGTTTAATCCCAAGGTTCAGAAAGTCGATTTTGTTAATTTACAAAAGTTTAGGATTAAGCTATTGGATAGATTGTTCAAGGCTAGCAAAAGGGAATTTATTCTAGACAGTGATGATTTATTTTTTGATTTTGATAGATTATTTTTAATCGTGGAGTCCGTTTTTTACGGTGGTGATCATTGCTTTAATGAGTCTGAGGAGGTTATCAAAAATTTCTTGGATGCTGTTCTAGATATTGTTGGATCTAGGATGGGAGAAGAGGATGTTGCAGATTTAAATGAAATTTATGCAGACAGTGAAACTGACAGAACTTATGACAGTAATTTTTTTAAGAAGTCCGCTGATTATTTGATTAGGCTAAGAGATGGAATGGTAGGTATTAAGCATAATGAAGCTATGGTAAACCCAGCATACCTTTTGGATAAGAATGTTGGGGATGAACTTTTGGATCCAGTTTTCAATAAGATAGTGATTGAGAAAAACGATGGTAGGACTGTTACTATAATTTCGAAAACAGGTCGATATACCCTTGATTTTACGGAGGAGAGGTGATTATTTGAAATTTTTACTTACAACTTTAAACTCAAAGTTCATTCATACGAACCTTGCGATAAGATATATACGGGAAAACTGTAAGGATGATGTGGATGTTGTTATTCGCGAGTATACTATAAATAATTCTCTCGATTATATTCTAAAGGATATATTCAAGGGTGGATATGACGCCATCGCTTTTTCTGTGTATATTTGGAATGTAGAGGATGTCATAAGGATATGTAACAATTTAAAAAAGGTGATGCCTGAAGTAAAAATTATACTCGGTGGTCCAGAGGTTAGTTATGATCCAATCGAACAAATGAAAAAATATGATTTTGTAGATTATATTATCTGTGGCGAGGGAGAAGATACTTTTAGGGAGCTTGCGATTTATTTGGATAAAAAAACAAAAAAATTGGATAGAAAATCCGAAAAAGATATTTTAGGCATTTGTTTTCGCAATGGGGAGGATATTGTATTAAATCCTGAGAGGCCTTTGATTATGGATTTGGACAAACTTCCTAGCCCTTATAAAAATTTAGATCCAAGTGAATATAAAAATAAGATAGTGTATTATGAGTCTTCTCGCGGTTGTCCGTTTAATTGTCAGTACTGTCTTTCTTCTACTCTTAGTGGTTTGAGGTTTTTCTCTCTAGACAGGGTCAAGGAGGATTTAAAAAATCTAATTGATGCCGGGGTAAGCCAAGTTAAGTTTATAGATAGGACTTTTAATGCTGACAAAAGAAAATCTATGGATATTATGAGGTTTTTGATGGAAAACGACAACGGTTTTACTTCATACCACTTTGAGGTTACCGCTCATTTGATTACTGATGAGATGTTAGAGTTTTTAAAAGAGCCAAGGCCAGGGCTTTTTCAGTTTGAAATAGGAGTGCAGACGACTAATGACGAGGTACTTGAGGAAATTGGTCGTAGGGATGATTTTGATAGGCTAAAAAAAGTTGTACAAAAGATCAGTTCTTATAGAAATATACATCAGCACTTAGATTTAATTGCCGGGCTTCCTGGTGAGGATATGAATAGTTTTATTAAGTCTTTTAATGATGTTTTTGGTATTGGAGTAGAGGTTTTACAGCTTGGTTTTCTAAAGTTAATAAAGGGAACTGGAATACGAAATCGTGAAAGAGAGTATGATTACATATACAGGGACTACCCACCTTATGAGGTATTGGAGAGCAACAAGATGGATTTTTCCGATATGATTAGGTTAAAGGATGTGGAGGAAGTGTTAGAAACTTACTTTAATTCTAAGGATTTCATATTGAGTGTCGACTTTGTAGAAAAAAATTACTTCAATACCCCTTTTGATTTTTTTGATACTTTTGCCAAGTATTTGGATTCAAATGGATTTTTTGATGTGAGTCATTCTAGAAATTCCCTGTTTGATTCTTTTTATGATTTTTTTGAGAATTTGATAGAAGATAAAGGTTTATTAAAAGACTCTAAAGTCGCCAATAGATTTGAAAACAGTGATGGCAATAAATTTGAATACGATAAATTAGTTGAGGAGCAGTTAGATCTATTTAGGGAAGTTCTTAAGTTTGATTACTGTTCATCAGGCAGACCGAGTGGAGCGCCTAGGTTTATGAATAGGACTAGTGGAAAAGATATAAAAGACGCTTCACACAAATTTTTGAAAGATGTAGAAAATCTAAAAAAGATTGCGCCGCACAAGTTAGATATGCCGGCTAAATCATTGATTAAAAAGATGCATTTTGAGGTATTTAGATTTGATGTTGAGAGATTAAAAAAAGATATATATGCGGTCTTAGAACGTGAAGACTATGTTATAGTATTTAATTACGATATTGATAAGGTGTTTGAAAAATCAAAAACACTTTCGATGAAACTTGATGACTTTGAGAACCTACGCTAGATTTAAATAGGCTAAGTATTAAGTCATTAGCTAATTTTAGAGAGAATTCACCGATATAATAAGGAGGAGAGATGATAGATAATTATTTGATTCAGAAAACAGATGAGCTGGCATTTATAACGATTAAAAATGAGGCTGAGTTAAACGGTATAGATATTGAGATTGGTGAGGATGGTTTAAAGGTCCCGATTAAAAATTCTGTTCTCGTAAAGGGAATCCAGGAAAATACAGCAGAAAATGGGCTAAATCTAATATCTATAGCAGATGGAATGATCTATATGTTAGGTATAGATTCTGATTTTATCTATGCAAAAAAATACATAGAGTTTTTAAGAGAGATAGAGAGAAAAAACGACTTTCCTTTGATAAACTTTTGTGGATATATAGCTAGGGAGTGTTTTGATGGTGGGGAGTTAATGGATGCCTTAGTTTATTTGAAGGCCGCCATAGCCTTAATGAATGATGATGGAGTTTTAAATGAAAATATATTGTATCACTATGCAATAACCGCTCAAGAGATCTCTAAGAGATATAAAAAAGATGAAAATTTAAAGGCAATGAATGATTTTATGTTGGAAGCTCTAGAAGCATTAGAGAAGATTTTAGACATTGATGATGAGTATGCAATGGCTTATTATCAGCTAGGATTTCACTATTTAAATCAAAATCAGTTCATAAAATCTAAGCTGTCTTGGGAGAAGGCACTTGAATTGGGTGTCGATGGTGAGACAGATGCTGAGATTAGAAAACTTTTAGAGCAGAATTATCATAAGGCCCTCTATGAAGAGGGATATAATCTCGTTCTAAATGGAAAGGCAGAGGAAGGTATAGAGATATTGAAAGATTTGGAGGCGCAGTTTCCGGATTGGTGGAATCTATTGTTTATGATAGGACTTGGATACAGAAGCCTAGGTATGATTAACGAAGCGATTAAGTATTACGAAAAAATTCTCATTTCAAGACCTACACAAGTGGATACCCTAGTTGAGCTCGGACTCGTTTACGCACAAACAGGTGATATGAAAAAAGCCATAGAGTATTTTGATAAGGCGGCGAGAATCAAGGAAAATCCAGAAATCTTATGTAATTTAGGTATGGCTTATCTTGAGGTTGGAGATATAGACAACGCATCATACTATATAGAGAGGGCTTATGAACTAGATCCAAATGACGAGATAACTCAGGCTTGCCTAAGAGAGTTAAGGAAGTTTATGAATTAATTTTAAAATTACGAACAAAAGAACTTGAAATTATATTAATTAATGATATAATTTAAGTATAGACGAATAAACAAATAATATTATAAAAAAAAGTTCGAGAAAACTTAGGGGGTAATTATGGAATTTAAGACTGACATTCAAATCGCACAAGAGGCAAAACCAGTACACATAAGAGAAATTGCAGAAAAGATAGGTTTAAACGGAGATCAAATTGAGCTTTACGGAAAGTTTAAGGCCAAGGTAGATTATAATTTAATCAAGGATTCAAAACCAAAGGCAAAGTTGATTTTAACGACTGCTATAAATCCTACTCCAGCTGGAGAAGGGAAGACAACTACTACTATAGGTGTTGCAGATGCTATGAGTAAGCTTGGTAAAAACACAATTGTAGCCCTAAGGGAGCCATCTCTCGGACCGGTTTTTGGTATTAAGGGTGGAGCTGCAGGAGGAGGATATGCTCAGGTTCTTCCTATGGAGGATATCAACCTTCATTTCACAGGAGATTTTCATGCTATAGGAGCTGCCAACAACCTTTTAGCTGCTATGCTTGACAATCATATTTACCAAGGCAACGAGTTAAAAATAGATCCAAAGAGAATAACTTGGAGAAGGGCTGTAGATATGAATGATAGACAGCTTAGAAATATCGTCGATGGACTAGGAAAGAGGGTTGACGGAGTTTCTAGACAGGACGGCTTTGATATAACTGTTGCTTCTGAGGTAATGGCAGCTTTTTGTCTTGCTAATGACATCACTGATTTAAAAGAGAAGCTTGGAGATATTATTGTTGGTTATAATTATTCAGGGGAACCTGTAACCGCTAGAGAATTAAAGGCAAATGGAGCTATGGCAGCACTATTAAAAGATGCTCTAAAACCAAATTTAGTTCAGACATTGGAAAAAACTCCTGCTTTTGTTCACGGTGGCCCATTTGCAAATATAGCACATGGATGTAATTCTGTTATTGCTACAAAGATGGCTATGCATTTTAGCGACTATGTTATCACTGAGGCAGGTTTCGGTGCAGATCTTGGAGCTGAGAAGTTTTTAGATATTAAATGTAGAAAAGCAGGCATAGTTCCTGATGCAGTCATTATAGTTGCAACTGTAAGGGCTTTAAAATATAATGGTGGAGTTAAAAAGGAAGATTTAAACGAGGATAATTTAGAAGCTCTTGAAAAGGGTCTTCCAAACTTATTAAAGCATGTAGAAAACATTACTGAAGTTTATGGACTTCCAGCTGTTGTAGCTATAAATAGATTCCCATTTGACACTGATGCAGAGTTAAAACTTATTGAAGATAAGTGTAAGGAACTTGGAGTAAATGTTAAGCTCTCTGAAGTTTGGGCTAAAGGCGGAGATGGTGGAATAGAAGTAGCTAAAGAAGTTCTTAAACTGATTGACGAGGGAGAAGGAGATTTCAAATTTGCTTATGACCTCGATGATTCAATAGAGTCTAAGATAGAAAAAATAGCTCAGAAGGTTTATGGAGCTGATGGAGTTGATTTCACTGTCGAAGCAAAGAGGGAGATCGATAATTTAGAAAAGCTTGGATACGGGCATCTACCAATTTGTATGGCTAAGACTCAATATTCATTGACAGATGACCAAACAAAATTAGGAAGACCTGAAGGATTTAGGATAACTGTTAGGGAGATTACTATTTCTGCCGGTGCAGGTTTTATAGTGGCACTTACCGGAGCTATAATGAAGATGCCTGGACTTCCTAAAAAACCAGCGGCTCATAATATAGATGTAGATGAAAATGGTGTTATACAAGGACTTTTCTAAGGTTAGTTATGATATTTTTCGGTAAATAAGATTCTAAAGTCACAATTAAGCAATGAATTTAATTGATTCAATATGCTGTAGTTGTGACTTTTTATATTTAACTCTAATTATACAGTCGTATTTATATTTAACTTTAAATAGACAGATTTACTATCATGTAACTTTGATTAGACATGCGTATTATCATGACGATATAAAAAGAATTGAATTAAGCCTAATCAATGGGTATAATAGTACATAAGCGATCATTTATGATCATTGACATTTAGGGGGGATTTTATGAGTTTAAAGACTTTATCTATAGAACAGTTCACTTTGGATTTGGGCTCCAATAAATCTATGCCTGGTGGAGGAGCGGCAACAGCCTTGGTAGGATCTATGGCAGTAGCCCTCGGAAATATGTCTGCTAAGTTCACAGTAGGTAAGAAAAAATATGCTGAGTATGACGATGAGATCAGATCTCTTATCGAAAAGCTAGATTCATTGACCGAGGTTCTTCTGGATTTAATAGACAGAGATGTTGAAGCTTTCGGACCTTTATCTATGGCATATAAATTGCCTAGCGAATCTGATGAAGAGAAAAAAATTAAGCATGAAAAGATGCAAGATGGGCTTAAGATTGCCGCATCAGTTCCTATCAAAGTTTTTGAGGTTTGTTACGAAAGTTTCGATATACTTTTGAGATTATCTGAAATAAGCTCTAAACTACTGGTTAGCGATGTAGGTGTAGGAGCTAACTTTCTTTTTGCGGCTCTAAGTTCCTCCGTGATAAATGTAGAGGTAAATTTAAGTGGTATTGATGATGAAGACTATGTTTTAGAGATTAGGGAGATGATGAAGAAAAATATTTCAAAATCAAAGGTCAAGTTAGATAAGATAAATGAGATTGTTTTTAGAAGGCTTTAAATTATATATAACTGTTTCATATTTACTATGAATTATTTGAGAAGGGAATGAATATGACACTACTTAAGGGAAAGCCAGTGGCGGACGCTATTACCGAGGAAAATATCGCCGTCATTGAGTCAATTAGAAAAAAATACAATATAAAGAGAAGACCTACGCTAGCTATTTTAAGGGTTGGTTCTGATGAAAATGACTTGGCGTACGAAAGAGGAGCTAAGTCTAGGATGGAAAAGACAGGGATTGAAGTTGAGGTAGTAGCTCTAGATGCTGAGGTTGGAGAGGAAGAGTATTTAAAGAAGCTTAGAGGCTTAAATTCAAGAGATGACGTTGATGGCATTCTTTGTTTTAGACCGCTTCCAAAACACATCGATGAGGACAAGGTTCAGTATGAGATCAGTGAATCAAAAGATGTAGATGCTTTTAATCCAGTAAATCTGATTAAGTTAATCGATAAGGATGAGAGTGGTTTTGTACCGTGCACTCCAAAAGCGGTTATGGAAATTTTGAAATACTATGGAATTAAAGTAGAGGGGAAGAGAGTTGTTATAATTGGTAGGTCAAATGTAGTTGGTAAGCCACTCGCTTTTTTAATGTTAAATAAAAATGCTACTGTTACGATATGTCATACCAGGACAGCAGATCTTGAAAGAGAGGTTAAAAACGCTGAGATATTAGTTGCTGCGGCTGGCTCTGCGGAATTTGTCAAGGGAGAATGGATTGGAAAAGAAACTGTAGTACTTGATGTAGGTATTAATTTCAAAGATGGAAAACTAGTCGGGGATATTGATACTTCTAATATTGATGAGGATGTCAAGTTTACGCCCGTACCTGGTGGTGTTGGAGCAGTTACAACTTCAGTGCTTGCAAAAAGTGTAGTCAAGGTTTGGAAAAAGAAAATGGATGAAAGTTTTGATGAGGTAAGCGATGATTTTTAATAAAGTAATTAGAGATGGGCATATACACTCATCTTTTTGTCCCCATGGGACGGACGATGATATGGAAAGCTATGTTCTTGAGGCTATAAGAGTGGGTCTGGAGGAAATGAGTTTTACCGAGCACCTTCCTTATCCAGAGGGATTTATAGATCCATCGCCCGATGATGATAGTGTAATGCTTGAAAAAGATCTTGTTTCTTATGTAAAGAGAGTTAGGTATTTAAAAGATAAATATAAGGACGATATAAAAATAAATCTCGGTTTTGAGATAGATTATATTCCCGGTATGGAAGATGAGGTTAGAGATAATCTTGAAAAATACGTTGCTGTTTTGGAAGGTTTGGGTGAGGAGATAGAAGATTCAATCCTTTCGGTGCACGCTGTCTGTGTTGGGGATAAATTACATCACATCGACTATGATACCGAGGTTTTCAGTGAGCTGATAGATACTGCCGGTGGTATAGAAGAACTGTATGAAATTTATTATAGAACAGTTTTAGAGGCTGTTAAATCAGATTTAGGAGGTAATAAGCCTAAGAGGATAGGTCATATAAATCTAGTGAGAAAGTTCTGTAAGGCGTTTCCATTTGATTACTCGGATATGAAGGTGTTAGTTGAATTATTCTCTGAGATGTCTAAGAGAGGTTATGAACTTGATTATAACGTGTCTGGGAAAAGAAAAGAGTTTTGTGGAGAGGTATATGTAGATGGTAAGATGTTAGAACTTGCCAAAGAGTACGAGATACCTCTTGTATTTGGATCTGACTCCCATACATCAAAAACTGTAGGAAAATAAAAAAAGGTCCCCCCGTAGAGATTGTAAAATGGCCTTCATTAGTTGGTTTAGTCCAACATTTGGAAGTCATCCAATCAACGGGGGGTTTTTAAAAGGAAAGAA
>JASBZE010000037.1 GCA_029983575.1 Peptostreptococcaceae bacterium | reverse complement strand
ATAGATATATATTCGATTTATAATATAATAGTAATCTTAAATAAAAATTAAATTTTAGATAAAAAATATGAGCAGCCCATTTTAATGAACTGCTCATACATAAACTATACGATCTTTATAATAAGATCATAGTAATCGATATAAAATTTTTTTCTATAAAATATATAATCTTTTTATGCTGATTTATTTTCGTCTATAAAATACCTCTTGTACCAAATCAAAAATGCGTATATTGTATAGATTTTTCTAGCGTTATTAGTCACGCCATTATAGTGGTCATCTAAGATACCAACTATCTTTTCTGTATCAAAAAACTCTGATGCATATTCTGAGTTAAATACTTCCTTAACTCTATCATAGTATTTTTCTTCCTTAAACCAAAGTCTAATTGGAACTGGGAACCCTTTTTTACTCCTCTTTGCCCATGCTTCTGGTAGCTTTCTTTCCGCAGCTTTTCTAAGGACGTATTTAGTCGTTCCCTCAGTAATTTTTTGATCTGCTGGTATTGTCTGGCCAACCTTCATCACTTCTTTATCTAAGAAAGGAACCCTTAGCTCTATTGAGTGAGCCATACTCATTCTGTCGGCCTTTTGAAGTATATCACCCTCTAGAAACAACTTCAAATCTATAAATTGTTTCTTGATAACATCGTCTTGACCCTTTACCATATCATAATATTTCTTTGTAATAGACCTAACTGTCTTAGCCTTTTTGTACTTAGGTTTTAAAATATCTTCTGACTCGTATTCCTCAAATATCTTGGCTTCTCCTATAAATGTCTCCTCAACTGGTCTGCCCGCTCTAAGTATGGTAGTTCTACCTCTCATAGTATGTCTAGGTTCAACGAAATTAGCCATCATTTTTCTTATAAATAGAGGCAGCTTCTTTATTTTAGCCAACTTTGGATCGTCGTCATACCACTCGTATCCACCAAATATCTCATCTGCTCCTTCACCTGAGAGAACAACTATAACTCCATTGTCTCTAACTAGTTTAGACAGAAAATATAAAGGAAGTGTTGAAGGATTTGACTGAGGTTCATCCATATGATATTGAATTGTAGGAAGCATATCCATACAATCATCAGCGGTGATAGTTCTCCTTATGTTTTCAATGCCTAACATCTCTGAGAGATCCTTAGCTAAATTTGACTCGTCAAACTTCTCCTGTTCAAACCCTACTGAAAAAGTCTTCTGTGGCATTAGACAAGCGGTGATATAAGAAGAATCCACCCCACCTGATAAAAATGAACCTAAAGGCACATCAGCGTTTTTATGAATTGCTACAGAATCCTCTACAACCTCTTCGATTCTTTTTATATTTTCTTCTAAGCTTCTATCCTCTATTTTGAAATCTACATCCCAGTACTTTCTTATCTTCATTTCATTATTCTTATAAACAAAACAATGACCAGGCTTTAATCTCTTAACACCCTTAAAAAATGTTTCATCCGGTTGAGATGAATATTGAAAAGTCAAATATGGCTTCAATGCCAATTCATTTACTTCTTTAACAAAATTTGGGTGCTCCAAAAATGCCTTAATTTCTGAACCAAAAATAAGTCCTTTTTGTCCGTCTTTTTCGTACTCATAATAGTAAAAAGGCTTTATTCCAAAATGATCTCTAGCTCCGAATATTAAGTTATTAACCTTATCGTATATATTGAAAGCGAACATACCTCTTAAATGATCTACTAAATCTTCTCCATACTCTAGATATCCGTGTATCAATACCTCGCTATCAGTATTTGTACTAAATTTATAACCCTTAGCTTCAAGTTCTAGCCTAATTTCTTTATAGTTATATATCTCACCATTAAATACGAGCACTATATTTTTGTCAGGGCTGTATAGAGGTTGCATACCTCCCTTTAAATCTATTATTGAAAGCCTTCTAAATCCCAAAGCTATATTTTCATCACAGTAATGACCAGACATATCTGGACCCCTGTGGATTATTCTGTTCATCATATTTTCAACGACGGTTTCTTTGTCGCCTATGTTATCGTAAAATCCCACGAATCCGCACATACTCATCCTCTTTTCTTAATTATACTTAATCTCTAATATTATACCATAAATTTATATAAAAGATTAACCCCTTTATTTATAAAGAAATAGAGATTTTTATTGCACAAATGTGTTATAATTTAACTAACAGAGTAGGTAAAGAGCGTCAAGTGTTAAGAAATGGGTTGTTGTTCTTAAACGAAATATTTGAAAAAATATACGATTCTTTATCGCAGCCGCTGTTGAAGTGGTCCCTACTTTGATTTTTTTGAAAGGGGCTTTTTTATATGCAAAAAAGTACAGTATTTAAAACGAGTGTAATGGTAAAGTGTGGGCTTTTCGTAGCCCTGTCAATTGTATTGACGCGAGTATTTTCAGTGAATTTAACTCCTCACCTCAGAGTAGGTATCGGACAAGTTCCCATAATGTTATCGGGATTTCTATTCGGTCCTATAGCAGGTGGATTAGTTGGTGGTATTGCCGATCTAGTAGGTGTATCTTTAGTTCCAAATGGAACGCCACACCTAGGATTTACTTTTAGTTCAATGCTAACGGGAATATTTCCGGGAATTTTTATGATGAGATTAAGATATGCTCAAACTAAGCGAGAGGAAATTATATATATAATAATTGCTTCAGCCTTAGTTATGTTAATTCCTCATATAATCCTAAACACGTTCTGGCTAACTCAATTATTAGGTAAGGGGTTTGTTGTTCTTTTACCTCTAAGAGCTTTAAAATGCGTTATTGAGTTTGTTGTCAA
Source organism: Peptostreptococcaceae bacterium (assembly GCA_029983575.1). Lineage (GTDB taxonomy): Bacteria > Bacillota > Clostridia > Peptostreptococcales > Peptostreptococcaceae > JASBZE01. The sequence continues at coordinate 13,337 of JASBZE010000037.1, read as the reverse complement.
CGTATTTATCATAACTGCTCTGTACAAGGTTTTAAAACAGTTTAGTTAAATTATTTTAATTTCGTATTTAGATATTTGATTTAAAAATCTCTAATTTAATTATATTAGAATATAACTTAAAAAATGCGCTACACAAATTTGTGTAACGCATTTTTTGTTGCATTATGTTAATCTAAAAGATGCTTTAATTACCATAAGATTTATCAATTTCTAACCAAGTTTATAAATAATTGAATTAATTATATAAACTAATTACTTAGCTTCTTCTAAATATCCACTTGGATGGAAGTAGTAAATCTTATTAGTTCCCTTCTCTACATAATATCCTATATCTGTAGGTACTTTTGGAAGGAATACCTGACCACTTCTGTGATCTTTTTTCAATGCTTCAAAATCATCAGCTGATCCCATATATCTATAATCAACAGATGAATCATATTTTTTAAGAACATTCTCTGCTTCATTTGGAGTTAATGTAGCTTCATCGATATCCTCGATATCAGTGTATATCATCTTATCTTTATTTTTGTCTACTACTGGTTTAGCCACATTATTTTCTTTAGGATTAACTAAATTCTTATCTACATTGTAATTTCTTTCATCAGCATTACTCTTTTTTGAAACCTCATCGTTGTTGACAAAGTCCTCTTTGATATTAGTATTATTTACTGTCCTATCTTTTTCATCAAAATCATTTGATTTTAATTCATTGTTCACTGGACTAATTCTACCTCTAACAGAATTGTCAACGTGAATTACTTCTTGTTGTTCAGCTTCATTATTTTCTATCTTTGTTTTAGTAACACCTTCTGTGTCTAAACTGTGATTGTTGAGTATGGCGCTTGATATTGGAGATATTCCTAACAAACCTGCACATACTAACGATAAAATAATGATATTTTTAACTTTTTCCCTCAACATTAGTGCCACCTCGCCTTTCTTAGTATACTATATTAATTATATACCTCTTATATTTATATAATAACACTAATGCCGGGAATATTTGGTTACATATATGTTACTTCTAATTACAGTACTGTAACAGTTATTACAATTTGTAACAATATGTTAATGAGGTTCGTACCTAATAAAATTAATTAGATATTGAGATTATATTTTTTTAGGAAGCTCTCTAGTCTAGAATAGATTTTATTAGCTCCTCCATGTACATCAGATTCAAAATTTATCGCTATTAATGGCTCATGTAATGATAACCTAAGTAAGAACCAACCTTTTTCATCATCTCCATTACAATCAACCCTAATGCCCTCGTAATTATCCTTTACTATAGACCAAAGTTTTTGTTCTTTAGCCCAAGAATTTAAATCATCGATAATCTTTTGTCCATACTCTTTAAAATTATCTTCTAAAATATCCAATCTCTTTTCCATTTCTTCAAGAGGTTCGTCGAGGTCTTTGATTAAATCTGTTATATCTTCACCGTCTTTTTTCATATTTGCTGCCTTAATCAAGATCTTAGAAACTAAATATGATCCGTCATCAAGGAAGTAATTTTCTTTCATCGCGGCGTGTCCAGAAGTTTCGATTGCTAAATGAGTTTCTTTTCCGTCCTCATTAAGCCTTATCGCCTCGTTTATTACATTTCTATATCCCCTCTTAAATCTGTGGTGGTGTCCACCTTTTTTAGTTATAAATTCAGCAAGACCTTTTGATGTAATTGAATCAGTAACAATGTAGGTGCCAGGATTTTCTTCCAAAACTATCTCTGAAATCAATGCAATAAGTGCGTTTTTATTAATTGAATCTCCTTTTGAAGAAACTATTGCTGCTCTATCTACATCAGTATCAAAGATTATACCTAAATCTGCCCCGTTATTTTTTACGGCGGTTATTATACTGTCCATAGCATCGTCATTCTCGGGGTTTGGTATATGGTTTGGAAACATACCGTCAGGATTTAAAAATTGTGAACCCTCAGTATTTGCTCCCAACTTCTCAAGTACTTCACTAGCAAAAAAACCACCTGCTCCATTTCCCGCATCTACTATGATTTTCATGCCGGCAAAAGGTTTATCATCATTAGTTCCCCTTTTTATAATTTCTCTTATTAATTTTGAATAATCCTCTAATAAATTTTTCTTTTCCACACTTTCACTATCAATTTTAACAGTGCTCATATTCATTTCTTCATCATATAGTCCGTCTGCAATCTCTACAATTTCAGCTAGATCTTCTTTATTCAATCCGGATTCGCTTGTGAAAAACTTAAGGCCGTTGTAATAATAAGGCATGTGACTGGCTGTTATCATAATAGCTCCATCAGCTTCGTAATTATCTATTTTTGTACTCATATACATAGCTGGCGTAGTAGATAATGAACAATCTATTACATTTACACCTTCAATAATCAAAGCTTTTATTATTGTCTCCCTAAAATCATCAGCCGTAATTCTAGAATCATTACCGACAGAGATTTTAATGTTATTGCCCCTTTTTTCCTTTAACCACCTAGAAAATCCTCTAGCGATTGCATAGACTTTTTGACTTGTTAAACTTAGAGGCCTTTCGCTGTTTTCAACAGCTACCCCCCTAATATCAGATCCGTTTTGTAATTTACTTAAACTCATATGCATCCTTTCCATTTGGATAGAAAAGTACTTTGTTTATTGGCTCAGATTTTTCTACTAATTTTTCGAAAATCTCACTACCTTCTTCAAGTTCAAGCCTGTGCGATATCATTAGATGTGGATCTATTTGCCCTGTAGACATAAAATATGCAGTAGTTTCCCACTCTTTTCCTGGGAATGGAGCAGATACTGAGTTCCACGAACCGTGTATTTCAAGTTCATTTCTAACGATACGCTCAAAGTAAAATCTATCAATTGTAATATCACCATAAGGTATACCTAAGTATACTACTTTTCCGCCCTTCCTTGCAAGGGACAATACTTGAGCCGAAGTTATTTTTGATCCCGCTGATTCCACGGCTACGTCTGCTCTTCTACCATCAGTTATTTCCTCTAATTGTTTATATGGCTCTCCATTTAGTGAATTAATGGTGTGTGTAGCACCCATTTTTCTTGCCAACTCAAGTTTAGCATCGTCGATATCTACGGCTATTACTTTTTTGGCCCCTAGAATCTTTGCCCATTGAATTGCAAAAAGGCCTATAGTTCCACAACCCATTACACAAACGTCATCTCCAGCCTGTATATTTGTCTTATAAAGTCCGTGAATCGCAACACAAGCTGGCTCTACCATAGATCCTGTCTCAAAATCTATATTGTCAGGTAGCTTCACCACATTTTCTTCTGGAATCTTAACATATTGAGCAAAGGCGCCCGGGTCTCTGGCTCCTATGACCTTTAGATTCTCACATCTAGCGAATTCACCCTTATTACAAAACTCGCAATGCCCGCAATAAAGACTAGGACAACCGCTAACCTTGTCTCCTACTTTTATATTTTTTACTTCCTTGCCTACTTCATGGACCACACCTGAGAATTCATGACCCCATGTCATCCCCTCTATATATGGTCCTAAAAGAGCATATCTATGTCCATCTGACCCACAAATACCACTGACCATAACCTTAATAATAACGTCATCGTCTTTTGTGATTGTTGGCATCGGCGCTTCCTCACACCTAATGTCCCTTGGGCCATATAAATTCAATGCTTTCATGCTTACCTCTTTCTATTATTTAAAGTATCTATTTTTTCTAATCTATCTTACTTGAATCAACGGCAATCTTTATTTCCCTTCCGTTGATAAGATCGTCTATTGCTTCGTGGAATCCACCAAGACCCACTATTTTTGTAACTAGAATCTCCGGATTAACTTTTTCTTCTTTTAAAAGCTCGATAGATTTTACCCATGCACTTGGTTTTTGTGATCTTGACCCAACGTAATTTATTTCCCTTTGGATTATGCTTTCTTGATCCATTTCATTGAATTTTTTTGCAAAAATACCTACTTGTACAAAAGTAGCTTTCTTTTTAAGCAATGGTAGTGCATCATTTACTGCTGGCATAAATCCTGAGCAATCAAATCCTTTATCTACTCCATATCCATCAGTCATTGAGTCGATTACTTCTTTTAAGTCTTCTGAACTTACATCTACTGTTCTGTCTACTCCCATATTTCTAGCAAACTCCAGTCTATCTTTGTCTTTTGAAACCCCTGTCATAATTACAGTAGCTCCTTGAGATTTTACGACTTGGGCAAGAAGTAGACCCATTGGTCCCGGTCCAATTATCAATACTACATCATCTTTTTCTATAGTTGATTTTTCAAGTGCAGCGTGTACACAGCAAGCCAAAGGTTCAGTTAGGGCAGCTGAAAGTAAACTTACATTTTCAGGTAGAACATGTACACTTTCTTCTCTAGAAAGAACAAATTCAGCAAAACTTCCATTTACTTGAGTACCTATACCCTTTCTTTCTGGACAAAGGTTATAATCTTTTGTAGCACAGTAAATACAGTGCTCACAAGTTTCAAAAGTGGTTTCTGATGTTACCCTATCACCTACTTTTATATTTTTAACTTCTGGTCCAACGTCTACAACGATTCCTGAGAACTCATGTCCAAGAGCAACTGGAACCTTAGAATTTGCATACTCACCTTTAAAAGTATGGATGTCTGAACCGCATATTCCACTGTATGCTACTTTTATTTTTACTCTATCTCCATAAACCTGTGGTTCATCAATATCCAATAGTTCTACGTTATCATATCCTTTTTTTGTTTTAACTACTGCCTTCATAATATAACCCCTTTCATCCCTTTTTGGGAAACTGTTTTTAAATATTAAAAAACTTCTCTGTCATTACGACAGAGAAGTTTTGTTTTCTTAGAATATACCAAGCATCTTAACTAGTTCAGATAATTTGTATATAGCAAATTTATATAAGTTACCACCAGCGTCTATACTTGATACTAATGTCGTTCCTTCAGGTAATGACAATTTTGCTTGCTTTAATAGTTCTGTATGTACTGGTGCAATTGCTGTTGCCATATATAGTGAAAAAGCAATTACTATTGTACCTGTTATTACTGACTGAACTATATTACCTTTTCTAAAGCATACGATAAATGCCATATAGAAAGGTATTGTTGCTAAGTCTCCAAATGGTAGTACTCTGTTTCCTGGTAGTATAACCGCTAAGAATATAGTTATAGGAACTAGGATAAGAGCTGTTGAAAGTACCGCTGGATGACCTGTAGCTAATGCTGCATCAAGCCCGATATAAAGTTCTTTTGTTCCGTGTTTTTCTTGTAGGAAGTCTCTTACAGCTTCAGAAATTGGTATCAATCCTTCCATGAGTATCTTAACCATTCTTGGCATCAAGAACATTACTGCTCCCATTGATATAGCTGTGTTAAATATCTTAGCTACATCATAGCCGGCTAAAATACCAAGTACTGCACCCAAAATTATTCCCATCATCATTGGTTCTCCAAAGATACCAAATCTCTTTTGAATAGTTTCTGGATCGGCATGTAATTTTCCTATTACAGGAATTCTTTCTACTATTTTACCAACTAAGAATCCTAGTGGTGCAAATGATGCTGTTGATCCAGTAGGAAGAGCTACACCCTCAAGTCCATAAAACTCTTGAACGTATGGAGCTGTCTTATCTGATGTAAATAAAACTATAAGTTGCATTATTATTGCTGCGATTACCGCCCAGATAATACTGTCAGTTACAATGTAACCAAACGCTCCTGCCACTATAAAGTGCCAGTAGTTCCATAAGTCTATGTTAAGAGTCTTTGTCTTGTTAAAGTAGATCAATACTAGGTTAACAAGAATACATACAGGTATTATAATCGGAGCTACTGGAGAAGCCCATGTAGCTGTTGCTGTTGTAGGCCATCCAACGTCGATTACAGTTAGTGAAAGACCAAATCTCTCAACCATTCCCTGTGCTGCAGGTCCAAGCGTAGAAGTAAGCAAGTTAACTACTAAACCTATACCCACGAAACCTATACCTATTGTAAGACCAGATCTAAGTGACTGGCTGAACTTAATTTTAAATACAAATCCGAGAATTATGATAGTAAGTGGTAAAATTACAGTCGGGCCCATATTAAGGACGTACTGAACCACAAATAATAATTTATCCATATGTGTCCTCCTTGGCAATTTCCTCTTATTTTAAGTGATCTAGAATTTTTTGATCTAGAGCTTTAGTGTTTATACCAGTTATATATGCAGTTGCAATTATTGCCGGTATTTTGTAAGTAGTTGGTAAAATTGTAGTAGATACTATTAGATCTGCTCCATCTTGTTTTGACGCTACTTCAGCTATTTTACACTGAACAACTTCTGCGTCTATGTTGTTTTCTTTTACTAAGTTTTCAACCTTGTTACAAACTACTGTTGATGTTGCGATTCCCGCTCCACATGCTACTAAAATTTTCTTTCTCATGGTTTACCTCCCGATTAAATAGTCATTAAGACTTCATATAATTTTTGATTGTTTTCTGCACTTGTAAGCTTCTCAATTACTTCCTTATCTTGGAAAATAGACATTAGCTGTTGAAGAACCTCTAATTGGTTTTCTGCTTTTCTTAAACCCAATAGAAAAGCTATAGAAACTTCTACCTTAGCATTTGCATCTTCCATTGAAGAAAACTCAATCGGCTTTTTAAAAGTTGTAACGGAAATGAATTCTTCTCTAACGTATTCAGCATCTGTGTGTGGTATTGCTATACCGTATCCTTCTAGCTGAATTCCAGTCGGAAAATTTTCTTCTCTCTTCTTAACATTTACTTCGAATTCATCTGTCACGAACTCATTTTTTAAAGCTACTTTAGAAACTTCACTAAAAAAATCATCGCTTGATTTAACATCAAGATTGGCAGTTACTAGATTCTGTTTGAAAAAGTCAGATAGTTTCACTTTTGTTACCTCCTGTCTCATATGCCAAATATAAAAGCAGAAGGTATGCCAAGTTTTTTTGAAACGAGAACACAATATGGATTTAATTATTATAAATATTGAAATATCAATATTCTTACCATAATGATAAATTATTTAATTTTTAGTTATTTTTTAAAAAACCACTAATAAAACCAAAATAAATCTTGGTATTATTAGTTCTTGTCTTTTTTCTTAGTTTTTTATTTAAATATCTCCTTAACCGCCTCCTTTGAATCTGCCTTTGCAAGTTTATCTATTATTTTCGGATCTCCTATTATATTAAAGAGTTTTTTCATCTCGTTTTTATTTGACTCCTTTACGGCAATCATAATCACATAATCGACAATAAACTCATTATCCCATATAATAGGCTTAGATAATTTTGCAATGGCTATTGCAGGTTTTTTTACATATTCTGGGAGACCATGAGGAATAGCTATCTTTTGATTTAGTACAACCGTTCCCATTGCCTCTCTCTTATATACACTTAAAATATACTTTTGATCGACATATCCACCTTCCTCAAGTTTAGATACCATTGCATCTATAACATATTCTTTGGATATCCCCTCAAAATCATAGAGAATTAGATCATCGTAAATTATATTGTTTAATTCTATATTATCTTCATTTAACTCCTCAAGAGTATTCTCATTATTTAATATAGACATTATTTCATTGATACCACTTGTCTTAACTGCATCGTTATAATTGATAAATGGGATGTCGTCTATACCTATTTCTATAGTTCCTACGATACAGGCTATGTCTTTTTCTTTTTCTATCTCCCTTAACCTGAGGTCTATATCTTTATCTCCAAGTATTCCAACGGGAACTATTTCGACTTCAATACCCCTATCTTTTAATTTTTTATCTAAAATTCGCATTAGATTTTTTGCATTTCCATTACCGCTTAAACAAGCTGTCACTATTATTTTATTTTTATGTCTTTCGCTTTGAGTTTTAATAACATCATCGTTTTGGTTTTTTATGTAAGCACTTCTTGAATTCTCACAGTATTTATAAATATCATCAAGTGATTTAGATTCAATAAACGCCATTTTGCCTACTTCCATAGCAAGCAGTGTGTCCACTCTATTTACGGTTTTAGCTCTAATAGAGTATCTTTTCTCGACTTCTTCTTCCAACATTACCAAAGATCCCATATCTATCAGAAACATTATTCCTTCAGGAGCTTTTATATCTTCAAGCTTATCAAGGCAAGATTTTATACCTTCTTGAGACGTTTTATCTAATGCTATATCCATTCCCATAGTACACTCAACACCGAGAAGACTATTGACAACCTTTGACATCTCTATTCCAACTTTACCGTGAGTTACAATTATAACCTTAACCTTTCGATCAATCTGCTGCTCATTGTAACAGAATTTATTTATGTAATAAGCTAGATAACCAAGCTCATCTTCTGGAATTCTAACCTTACAAACATCTTCGGCAATGGTCGAAATATATCTGGCTACGTCAAATTCAAATGGTTTGTCCTGTTTTATTTTGTATAGACTTGGGTTTTTAATTACCTTTCCTTCTTTTATCCTCTTTATTGTGTGCTGGAGATGAACCGCTAATGCAGGAAATAAGTCCATGTTTACATATCGATACTGAGCTGATATTATATCTTCGACCATGGGCATAATCTCCAATACCTCGTCAGTCATATCATCATTTAGATATGTGGATATCTCTTTTCTTCCAGACACCTTCTTACTAGTTAGGATTTGTGTGAACTTATTATCTAGCTTACTTAAGAAAATATCTTTAATCTCCTCTTCTGAATAGTTTTTTCTCTCTAACATCTTCAGCTGATTTTCAGCATATTGATAGATTTCAGATATCGAGTTATTTCCAAAAAGGCGACTGTCGGTATTTTCGTTGTCAATGTATATATCCTCTACTCCATCATCATAGGAGTTATGGTTTTTTGTGTTCTTAATATAGTCTCTCAATGAATCAATTTCTACATTAATAGATTCTGAGTTATTATCTGCTTTTGAAAATGCCCTTGCGCATGTTACCTGTATATCACTCTTTAACTGACCGATATTACCAGGACAGTCGTAATTTAAGAGCGACAAAAGGACTTCCCTAGTAATAAAAAAGCTCTTATTAACTCTCCTTGACTCAATTTCAAAAAACTTAATTATCATTTCATATCTCTCTTCAACTGGCCTCTCCGCCAAGTTAGGTAGATTACATATCATGGGAATTCTACGTCTGAATGTCCTAAGAAGATTTGACTCCGGATTTTCCGTAGTCGCACATATTAACGTCAGACTAGATTCTCTCTCGAAGTTTGATTCTCCAAGCCTTCTGTATTTGCCCCTATCTATTAGAGAAAACAGTATCTCCTGTCCAGAAGGTGGGAGCCTGTGTACCTCATCTAAAAAAAGTATGCCTCCGTCAGCCTGTTCGACCATTCCTGGCTTTGATTGTGTTGCTCCGGTATATGCACCTTTTTCTATTCCGAACAATTGAGCTACTAATAAATTTGGATTTTCCGCATAGTCGGCGCAGTTAAAAACAACAAATGGACTGTCTTTTTTCTTATAACCCTTATTTACAGCAAACTTATACATACTCTCGGCAATTGCTGACTTACCTACCCCCGTCTCACCATATATAATTGTGTGTAGACCATTTGGTGGATACATCATCGCAGATTTCAAAAGGCCGATTTTTCCTTGTAAACTTCCATCTCTACCTATTATATTATCAAAGCCATCATCGGATTCGTTATTATATGACTCTTCTTTGGAACTTAATTCTCTAGATTTATCTATATTTTCATAACTATTCATTTTAGGAGTAAAGTCATCTGGCAGAATTTCCTTAAAATTAAAAGCTTCTATATCTTTATAAGCTTCTTCGATTTTACTTTTTTGATCGAGTTTGCCATTAGCTTCCTTCTGCTCAATATATAGGCTTCTGACTAATGATCTACTAACTTTAAATCCCCTTTTTTCCAATTCAACTGTCAACTTTCTTTCGGATAGCCTAGGATTTTCTGACATAATTTCTTTTATATTTTTTATTAATAAATCCCTTCTTCTATCAGCTGAAGTTGGTATATCATTTTGTTTTCTCAGCTTCGTTATACTTACTCTAGAAATTCCAAGATAGTCAGATAATTCCTGGTCTGTTAGGGGATTTTTCTTATCCTCACTAGCAATTAGGCTTTTCAATTTATTAATCATCCATTACTACCTCCAAATATTGTATATGTTAAGAGTGCTTAATGCTTTAATATTTCATTATATTCTTATAAATAACGATATTTAACTCTTATATTTTTATTTTTTCTTTAAAAATAGCGTCGAGAGAAAACTCGTTTGTAAATTAAATTAAACTTATCTCTTCAACGCTATCTATTTTACAGTCTTTTAGAAACCTCCCCTGCTGGTCAGTTTATTTGTATTAGTAATTATAATGATAAATTAGCACCTTCCCAGTCCTTTTTAAATCTCTCTATACCTGCATCTGTAAGAGGATGTTTTATCATTTGCTCAACAACTTTAAATGGTATAGTAGCTATGTCAGCACCCATTTTTGCGGTCTCAAGTACGTGTATTGGATTTCTTACACTAGCTACTATTATCTGAGTATCTATATCCCCAGCTACAAATATATCAACTATCTCCTCGATTAAATTAAGTCCGTTTGTACTTATGTCATCTAATCTTCCTAAAAAAGGACTTACGTACGTAGCACCCGCTCTAGCTGCCATAAGTGCTTGTCCTGCTGAAAAAATTAGCGTTACATTTGTCTTTATTCCCTTTTCAGTTAGCACCTTCACAGCCTTTAATCCTTCAGCAGTCATAGGTATTTTTATAACTATATTTTTATGTATTTGAGCAAGCTTAGTAGCTTCATCTATCATTCCCTCATGATCATCGCTAATTACCTCAGCACTGATAGGTCCATCCACTATTTCTGCGATTTCTTTTACTACTTCTATAAAATCTCTTCCCTCTTTTGCTATTAATGATGGATTTGTAGTAACCCCACATATAACTCCTAAGTCATTTGCTTCCTTTATTTGTTCAATATTTGCTGTGTCTAAAAAGAATTTCATAATTTCCTCCTAATTTTATCTAAATTGTATTTTTCCTTCTTTTAAAGAATCTATCATCGCTAATGATTCCAATCTTATTCCCTCTTCTTCAATCTCCTGTCTTCCGTCTTGATATGACTTTTCTATGACAATTCCCACACCTATGGGATTTGCCTTTGCTTGTTTGATTATGTCTATAAGTCCAAGCGAAGCTCTGGCCCTTGCTAAGAAGTCGTCTAGAATAAGAATATTTTCCCCTTCGTTTAAATACCTCTTAGATACTTTAATTTTATATTCCTTATCTTTAGTAAATGAATATACTGAAGCCTCATATACTTCTTTATCTAGATTTTTTGATTCGGTTTTTTTTGCAAAGACAACTGGTACATTGTCGAAGTACTGTGCTGCAATAGAAGCTATTGCTATTCCCGAAGCTTCTATTGTAAGAATCTTATCTACACGTACATCGTCAAACCTATCTCTAAACTCTTTACCAATTTCGTTTAAAAATTTTATGTCTATTTGATGGTTTAAAAAGTTATCTACCTTTAGAACGTCATCTCCTACTACTGTAGCATCTCTTAGTATTTTTTGTTTAAGCGCTTCCATATGTCCTCCTCATGTTTATTCACATTATTAATTATATCCTATAACTACCTTTACATCAATAAGTACTGAGTGGTATAATCTTTACAATGAACTTTTATATTCATCTATTTTTTTAGATATCCAATATTATGTATAGATACCCATAAATAATGGGTATTTACATTATGATATGTTTAGATGAAAAGAAATATTAATAAAAGAAAAGGAGATGTACAAATGGCTTATTATTTTAATGAACCATCAAGGACTTTCAGTGAATATTTACTAATTCCTGGATATTCATCAGCAGAATGTATCCCTGCTAACGTCAATTTAAAAACACCAATAACTAAGTACAGAAAAGGCGAGGAAGAACCTAAGTTGTCAATAAACATACCATTAGTGTCAGCTGTAATGCAGTCTGTTTCAAACCACACTATGGCAATTGCTTTAGCAAAAGAGGGCGGTCTTTCTTTTATATATTGTTCTCAGTCAATAGAAAACCAAGCTAAGATGGTCGCCAAGGTAAAGGCGCACAAAGCTGGTTTCGTGCCAAGTGATTCCAATGTAACACCTGAACACACACTCCAAGATATATTGGATCTAAAAGAAAAAACTGGTCACTCGACTGTAGCTGTAACGGATAATGGAGAGCCAGATGGAAAATTCATAGGTATTGTTACAAGTAGAGATTACAGGGTTAGTAGGATGAGCCCTGATATGAAGGTAAAGGAGTTTATGACTCCGCTGGAAAAAATAATATACGGAAAACACGATATAACTCTTAAGGAAGCCAATGACCTCATTTGGGATTACAAATTAAATACCCTACCTGTACTTGACGAAGAAGGTAGATTACTTTACTTTGTTTTCAGAAAGGACTACTCATCTCACAAAGACCATCCAAACGCTCTTCACGATGATCTCAAGAGATATCTAGTTGGTGCCGGAGTTAATACTAGGGACTACGAAGAGAGAATCCCGGCTCTAATTGAAGCAGGTGCTGATATTCTATGTATAGACTCTTCAGAAGGTTTTTCTGAATGGCAAAAGAGAACAATTGATTTTGTTAGAGAAAAGTATGGTGACGATGTTAAAATCGGAGCAGGTAATGTAGTTGACAGAGATGGATTCAGATTTTTAGCAGAAGCTGGTGCTGATTTTATTAAGGTCGGCATAGGCGGTGGTTCTATTTGTATAACTAGAGAACAAAAGGGAATCGGACGTGGACAGGCTTCTTCAGTCATTGAAGTAGCTCAAGCTAGAGATGAATACTTCAAGGAAACAGGTATCTATATTCCAATATGCTCAGACGGTGGTATTGTCTATGACCATCACATCACATTAGCTCTTGCTATGGGTTCAGACTTTATCATGCTAGGAAGATACTTCTCAAGATTTGATGAATCACCTACTCAAAGAGTTAATATCAATGGAAGCTACATGAAAGAATACTGGGGAGAAGGTTCATCAAGGGCTAGAAACTGGCAAAGATATGACTTAGGCGGAGACAAGGGACTCACTTTTGAAGAAGGAGTTGACTCTTATGTTCCATATGCTGGATCACTTAAGGAAAATGTTGGAAAAACCCTAAGTAAGGTTAGGTCTACAATGTGTAACTGTGGTGTATTAACTATCGAAGAACTACAGAAAAATGCCAAGCTGACCCTAGTATCTGCAACTTCTATAGTTGAAGGTGGAGCTCACGACGTTCTACTAAAAGACAATAGAAACTTATAATTGTACATGATTTTATGACTTCTCATAAATAAAATACTGTTAAAAAAG
>JASBZE010000036.1 GCA_029983575.1 Peptostreptococcaceae bacterium | reverse complement strand
AACACATTATTGAAAAAGGGAAAATATATGCAATTGTTGGTCGTAATGGATCTGGTAAGACAACTTTATTAAAAAACATATATGGAATATATGATGAAGAATATGTTGAGTTTAATGACAAAAGAAATTTATTATTTAATCTTGAAAAGGTAAGAAAAGAACAGTTCTCAATATTAATACAAAACGAGAGAGTTCCGAGCTGTAAAGTAATGGAATATCTATTATATGCTACTGGACTAGATGAGAAAACCATTATAGAAATAATTGGAGGTAAATTAAAAACTATATGTTATAACGATTTTTTTAATATTACAGAAATACTTGATAGAGAGATTGGCTCATTGTCTTGTGGAGAAAAGCAATGTATATTAATAATAAGGACATTAATTAAGGATAGTTATATATATATACTCGATGAGTTTTCAAATAATATCCACCACTCCCTTGTTGATATTATCATGGATTATCTAAAGAAAGATATTATAATAAACAAGAAAAAGGTATATATAGTCGTAACTCATGATAATAAAATTATACAAGCTTCAGACGAAATAATTATAATTTAAATTATATGTTTTCGTGATATTTAATACATACAAGATACTATGATTGAGAAATATAAACGAATTTTAAATAAGTTCAATAATCAGAAAATGAAAAAAATTCTAAGTATGAGAAAGGTGAATGAGATGAGTAATGAATTAAAAAATGATATAGTGTTTATATCTATAGATGTTACATATAAATGCAATCTTAAGTGTTTACATTGTTATAATTATAGTGGAGAACATGAATTATGTGAGAATGAGTTGAGTGATTCTGAGTTATTACAATTAGCTGAAGATATTGCAGAGATTAAACCTACGGTAGTTTGTCTATGTGGAGGAGAGCCTCTTCTTAGAGTAGATGTTTTGTATAGAATGATAGATATAATAAAATCAAAGACGAAAGAACAGACATCTGTAAATTTAGTAACTAATGGTATGCTAATGACTGAAAAAATTGCTGAACGCTTAAAGAGAGCTGGAATAGATAATATACAAGTTAGTCTCGATGGGTTAGAGAGATCACATACTTGGTTAAGACAGAATGCTAATTCTTATGAGAGAGCTATTGGTGCATTAACTATTTTGAAAAAGTTTGATATATATACCAGTGTAAGTTGCTTGCCTTCTAAAAAAAATATCGGCGAATATAGGATTCTGATAGATATATGTAGAAAATATAATGTAAGAAGCTTTAGAAGTCAACCACTCATGCTTTTAGGAAGAGCTAAAGATAATATGCATAATTTTAAATTATCAGATGAGGAATACTATGAGATTAAAAATATATTTGATGAGTTAAAATATGATGAAAAATATGAGAGTATGGATTTTGAGTGGGGGGATCCTATAGAACATTTAATTATACCAGATGATTATAACATGAAAGGTATATTGAGTATCGATGCTTATGGGTATATTCAAACTTCTCCATATATTCCTATAAGTATAGGGAATATTAGAAAACATTCACTGTTTGAATATATAGTATCTAATTATGAAAAATATATAACCACTAATATAATTAGAGAAGTTTATAATATGGTGTCTGGAGTTGAAAACATGGATGTAAGTGTTAATAGCATTTTACCAGAAAAGTATAAAGAAGGGTCTTTATATATAGACATTATTGATGAGTTTGATAAATTAAATTTATCATTAAATGAAATTATTTAGGAGATACATATGAATAGAATAGAAGTTTCTAGAGTAAAGGAAGTTATAGAAATAATTAAAAAACAGAGAAATTACTTTGTTTCCCCATACTTAGATCAAAGATGTTTAATTGATGAAGAAATAATTAGAACGAAGATTTTTAATTATGAGTGGATTGTTTTTTCTGACTTGAAAAGTGGCGTTATAATTATATTAGATAATCCAAGAAAACCACTATTGATTAATTATTCTGAGATCATATATATAGGTGAACTTAATATTTTTATAGATAACTTTGATGAATATATATCTTTTATAGAAGAAATATTGGAAAAGGTATATAAAAAAGATGCTTTAATTTTCATTGAAGATATAATTTATAATAATAAACTTTCAGAAAAATTTAGAGGATCTCTATATATTAGGAGTGGAATTTTAAAAAAAGAGTTTAATGGAAATATAGATATTCAAATATATCACAAACTATTGGTAGAAGGAGATAAAAATGAATTATATTAAAGATTTGGATTTAGAAAGTATTCCTATTTTGTATAAAGATGTAACACTATTTTCTAAGGAAACAGAGGATGGTGGCGTAATTTTTATACCAAAGAAAATACCACAAATGGAATCAATGAAAATGAATCAGACGTCAAGTTTTATTATAGATAATATAAGAAAAAACAAGACAATATATGAAATACTAAAGGAACTTATAAAGAAATATCCAGAAATTGATGTAGATAAAATAAAAATAGATTTAATTGATTTTATTAAAGAGTTGACAGATATGAAATTTCTGTACTGGAATGAAAATACCTTTATTGAGGCTACAAAAAAAAATTTTGGTGAATACACACTTATATTGGATGATATTGAGAGTATTAAAGATAATATTGATATAAAGAATATTAAGAGTGATGATTTGTTAATAAAAAAAATAGATTTATCCACTCAACGTTTAGAGATATTGACTCTTCTAAAAAAAGAAGTTTTTTTTTCTTTAAGAAGGGGTGAAGAGTATATTCTTGTTTTAAGAATATCCAATCGATTTAGTGGAATATGGATTCAAATTTCATATATTAACAACATCTTTGATATAACTGAAAATATACATATTTTAAAAGAATCAATAAAATATGCAAGTGAGTTTTATAGAAATGAATATGAAAGGAAATATGGGATAAATTTTGGAAACAAAATCACAACTTATTTCACTGATTATGATGATCTTCATTTATATTATTCAGTTGGCTTTAGTCTTGAGGGAGTAATAGAACAGGCAATAAGTAGTTATGATCAACTAAAAAAATTATATATAATGGGATGTTTTCTATAATTATTAAGATATATTATCCTGAGGAAAAATTAACCGTCTGTAAAGTGTTTTCTGTATACCTATTCCTGATATAGTATATAATTCCATCTTTAACATTTGAAGCAACAAAATAATCGGCAAAGAAAGTGATAGCAACATTTTGCCGATTTTTGGTTGTATAATATATAGTGTTGATGAGAAAAATTTAAAGTCTAAAGACTATGTTTCTCTCAACGCTATTTTGTATGCTCTTTTTTAAAAAAGTGTTCAATTTGTTATTGCAATTTAGGAGTAATATAAAAATAATCCTACTAGTTATTTTTATTATGAGTATATCCGTTGCAGGTTCATTTGCCATCATGCTATCAGAACATAGCGAATATGTTAACCACTATAACTATCAAAAAAAATAGTTCTGTGTATGGTGCAGAAGGCAAAAATATTACAAAAAAAGAAATAGACTCTATAAAATCAATGGATAATATAGATAGTTTATTTATTACATTGTTTTTTGAAAAGTTTGTCGATGCAAAAACGGGTAGGATGATAACTGTCGAGAACTACAATAGGAATATGCTAGATCTATATAAATTAAAACTAGAAAAAGGTCGATACCCTTCAAAAGAAAATGAAACTGTAGTTTTCAATATTAATAACAATTATTCCATAGGGGATAATATTTATGGCAATCTATATTACGAAACCAATGACAATGGGACTACAAATATACACAACCGACAGGTCAAGTTAAAGGTAGTAGGAATATTGGACAATAAATTAATGAGATATACATCAAAAGATATGTGTTTTGCCAACCTGAATAACGATCTCATACCAGATAATAGCAAGTATTTTAAGGTTTTTATTAATTACAAGAGCAAATACAGTAAGCTTGAAAATGAGACCAATAAACTAATTGGCATGACGGGTATAAATCCAGAAAAAATAAATTTCAACAGAGATATATCTCAAACTACAATGCTGATAAACAATAAAAAAATGGATAATCCTAGGTTCAAAAATCTTGTCATCGCTGGAATAATGTTTAGCCTTGTCACAATGATCATTTATTCTAAAAAGAGGATTAATGATATGAAATTACTTAGAATTGTGGGAGGTAGCAAAAAACAGGTAATGCTCTTGCTTTCATCTGAAGGAGTTTTGATAACCGTATCATCAATATTAATAGGTACAATTCTTGGGTTAATATTGACCTTTATTTTGATTAATAATATAAATTATACTTTGGCAAGTCCAGAACTTTTTAGAGAATTACCTAAAGATATCCACTATGATATATACTTTTCTCTTTATACTCTAAGGATAGTGTTGCTACCTGTCATTATTGCTTTTATTTATCAACTTTTGAAAACTAATAGCGGTATGGCTAAAAATAGAAAATTTCTAATAGATGAAGTTTTTGATAAAATCACAAGAACTATGATTTTTAATAAAACTTCTGTTATGAAGAAGATTTCAAATATAAATTTTAGAAAATACATCCTATATCTTATAGTACCGGTTATACTATTGGGATTTTCGATTTCTAACTATATATATGTAAAAAACGGATATGAAGAAAGTTATAGTAACGAAAGTCAGTCAGGAATATCAACGATGTTTGCTCATAGAAAATATGAAATTAATAAGTACGACTATTATGTTCCTGATTTTGGATTTACAAATAAGGATGTAGATTCTATTAGAAAAATAAATATTATTAGAAATGTAATGCCAATAAATAGTTCAGAGATAATATACGTCTCTAAGGGAGGAGAATTTAATCCACCTTACAGTAAGAGCTCTACAAAAAATGAAGAATATAAGTTTTCATTACTCAGCTTTAATAAAGATGAGTTAACCAGTAGAAATATTATCTATAATGAACAGAAAAGTCAGGATAATTACCCAAAGGTATTTCTAAAGGATAAGTTTTATATTAGAGGAAAGAATGGATATGAAAATATATATATAAATATAAAAACAGGTGATTTGATAACTGTAAGAATACCGGAAGAAAGAAATGGAGTAATAAGTTACAAAAATGTTGAAGTTAAGGTTTCGGGATTTGTTGACGCCGTGAAATTAAGGTCATATATAAGAAATCAAGAACTGATTGCATGTATTTATATGGAACCAGAACAATATAAAAAACTATATGGAAATATGAGGTACAATTCAATATTTTTTGATTCTGATGATAATAGAGAGGATATTTCCGAAAAGCTAAGAAAGATAATAGGGAATGAATATGCAGTAAGTTATATAAATTCGATAAGAAATGAAGGAAATGGAGAGAAGCAGGTTTTCTTTGAAATTATAACAAATTTAATTTACACGGGATTTATATCGATATTTACCATTTTTTCGTCTCTAAAAATTATATTATTAATGAGAAGAGATGAGGATGAGGTATTGTGGTATATTGGTGCATCAAAATCTGTGATTAGAAAGATGTATATTGTTGAGGGAATCAAGTATGGATTGATTTCATCTCTAATAACACTTTCATTGGCAACGTATAAGATTATTGATGATTATTTATACCTTAAAAATGCCTTTAACAATACTAACTTATATATAAACTATTCAAGGCTATTCTTATTATCTTTTATACCATTTGTAATATTTTTTATATGTTATATAGTTGCAACTGTCGAGAAAAATGAGGTTAAAAGGACAATTTAATAATAAATGAGGAGGAGAATATGTTACCATACATTGAGCTTTCAAAAAAATACGTACAAAAAAATATAAAAACCTATCTAATAATCTTACTGGCTCTAACAATTACTGTATTTACGATATCGTTTCCTACTGTATTAAAGAGGAGCCAGGCAAATAATAAAATTCGATATATACAGGAAGTAGCACCGAAATACGATTATCTAGGGAGGGATATTAACGAGAAAGATTTATCTAAGCTAGAAAATAACAAGTATATAAAAGATATATTTGCATCGGATAATTTAGGTGGTTTGTCTGTAGGAAGTACTTATGCAACAAGCCTTATTGGATACAACGATAAGTTATTTGATATTTTAAACTACAAGATAGAAAGTGGACGAGCTCCTGAGGCAGATGACGAAATAATTCTAAACAAAGATACCATCATAGAAGGGAAAAAAGTAAAGGTTGGAGATAAGTACAGTTTTTTTCACGAGTACAACTACAAAGAAAATGGAGAAAATAAAATATTATCCCAAAATAATACCTTTAAAATAGTTGGGCTTTATAAATCGACAAACTCAAAAGAACTAATAAAATATTTAGATAAAATGGGTTTTGATAATAACAATGCCTATACTAAACCTAATTCTAATATAATACCTAATAATATAAAAAACTATAACGTATTTATAAATAAGTCTAATAGCGGAGTTCAAGGATATGAGATATATGAGTCCGCGGCTATAGAGCCAAATAAGATAATAGACAACGATTTCAAGAGAATACTAACTGACACGGTCAAGAGTCAAACTGTAATAAATAGCGAGAATAAATTAGCTGTAATATCGGCGATAATGCTTATATTAACAGTTTTTATCATATCTTCTCCAGAGAGGATGAGGTTCACAGGAACTATAGAGGTATTGGGAGGTAATAAGAAAAAGTTAGCTATTTCGATATTACTCGAATATCTCATTATGATAGCTATATCTACGGCAATAGGATATGCACTCACCTATTTAGCGACATCTGCAGTGCTTAATTTATCGACTTTTGATATAACAGGAATAAAACTAAATATAAAAGTTCCTTACAAAGAGGTTTATATAGGTTTTAGTGATATATTTCTATGTGTACTACTAAACTTTATTTGCATGTTAATAATATACATAAGACAAGTTATAAGCATAGCACTAACCTCACCTATAGTACTATCTAAAAACAGCGGAAAAATAGGAAAGTTAACCATGTTTATATCCAATATTAATTTTGGAAAGGATATAAAATCAAGGTTGGCGTATAAGTGGATAGCTCTTAGTATTAAGCATTATATCATACCTATGATAATTGTATGTGCTATAGGATCTAGCTTTATAGCGGTGTTAAGCTCAGAAAAAATGGGGGCAGAGTCAGAAAAATTATACTCTAATGTATTTGCTGAGTTAATAGGAAGAGATTATAAGCTGAAGACCTATTCAGAATCAGATAAATTTGGTTTTAGTGAAGATTTTATTAAAGAGGAAATAAAGAAAAATAGCTTGAATAATGTTATATATACTTATTCAAGAGAAAATTACATACTGGAAAAGAAAAATAATATAAATGAAGAATATTTTAATGAGAGATTAACAAATACAAAGTCAAGAAAAGACGGTAGATATGAGATACCTTTTGAATCTATGTCTTTAAATAAAAATTATATGGACTATCTTAAAGATAAGAAACTCTTGTCAGATGAGGATATACTTAGACTAAATGACAAAAATAATATAGGGATAGTGGTGGTCGATGATTTTTATAGCAGTGCTCAGAATAAGAGAAATAAGATACTTGAAGATGCAAAGGCAGGAAGCTATGTCGATTTGAAACTACCATATATTACAGATAGTAAGGTAGATTACAAAATAGTAAAAGCTAGGATAGTAAAAATAATACCGAGAAATGACTGGTCAAAAAATTCCACAGTACAAAGAGCGTTAGAAGGAAATATAGGAATAAGTCAAGAAGCACTGGAAAACATAAGTAACGTGAAGCATTTTAAGAACCTTGTTTTTGATGGGGAAAAAAGTAAAGTTGAACAGATGCTTAAAAACAACAGCATCTATAACTCCTATAGCTTTAGTAGTAGAGAAAATATAAATGTCGAAACTAAAAAGGAGAGGAGAATTATATACTTTGGACCTATAGTAGTAAATTATATTGTTGCTGGTATGATACTTGTATTTACTATTCTATCAGCTTCTAAGATGATTATGGATACGAGAAAAAGAGATTTCAATATAATGAGAGATATAGGAGCGAGTGAAGGCTTTATAATTTCAATCCTAAAAGTAGAAACTGTAATACTATCATTGACAGCTTATGTAGCATCACTTTTGATAGGTATAATTAAACTCTACAGGGATTACAGGATAATGTCAAAGCTTGAAATTATGGATAAGGGAATGGTATACACTAGATTTAGCATAGATAGTGTGGCTGTGGCGATTTTGTTTATAGTAATTTTTGTAACTTTTATGGTTAATTATAGAATATTAAAGAATATGCAAAATAGATAGGAAAGACTTATACATTCCTATTTACATAAGCTAAAAACACCGAAGGCTTTTTCTGCACTTCGGTGTTTTATTGAGTGTAGGTCTAATTTGTCAGAACATCTGCCTGTAGACTTCTATTGATTAATATCTTGTTTTCATTGTCCTTTCTGAAGGTCTTCTCAAACTTATAGCCCTTAATAATTATAACGCCGCCCTTAAAGTAGAACTTAAGTGGTTCTTCAGGATTTTTATATATCCTATCAGGGAAATCTTCGTCTTTTGATGTAGGTGCCTTAATAGCTGCATCATATACGTTAAAAACATCTCTGTTACCGGTGTTTATATTTTCTATGACTATATTTTTAGGATCGTGCTTTTTAAAGTAAAGCTTGTAATCGCTAAAGAACTTGGTCTCAGATATATCATTTTCTGAGTCAAAGTTCATGGATACATCGAGAAATAGATTTTTGTAATTACTGATGTTGTAATTTCTCATACCCCCTGTATTTTGCTCGAATATTAGCGATTCAGGAAGACGGTCAAATTCCTTTTTGGTGTCGTCATTTACGTAATTTCCATCTATTATATTGCCCTCGTTAACATATGGTGGTGTACCAAAAACTGCGTACTCATAATCAGGGTTATCATTTTTATTTCTTCTAAGGGTAAATCCTTTTTTGTAAAACTCGTTAAAATAATTATCGTCCATTTTGTTTAGGGCGATTACTTTGAAAGAGGCGTCGCTGTGGGCGATTTTATCGGCGTCGTCATGTCCAAACACCGGTAGTACGAGTACAATGGCTATAATAATAGCAACTATTCCAACTCTTTTGTTCACTGCAAATTTGTTGAAGATTAGTATACCGACAGAATAAAGTGCAATTGCACCAAATATTATAAGCATCTGTATAAATTCGACCTTGTTATAGCTTATGATATCAAATATTCTTGATATATCGGTATTTTTTGAGATTATATTCTCGTAGTTTAGCACCATTATTACTGATGTAAGTATAAATGATATATTTAGCAGTACCTTGGGATATTTTTCCTTGAATTTACCAGTTAGTACATATACTATAAAACCTAAAAATCCTAAAATGTAAACCACAAATAGATAGTTTTTTATAGTTTCTACTGTTTGATTTAAGTAGTATACCTTTATACTGTAGATCGCGTAAATTACTGATACCAAAAACAGCAAGGTAGGTAGTATAACCTTAAACATAGTTACAAAGAACTTAGAATCCTTTTTAGTCTCATCAAATTTATATGTGGCGAATATAGAGAAAAATGCGAGTACACTAAGTGATGTCGCTCCTCTCAGGCACATATCTTTAGCAAATTGCGGCATTGGTATTACTAAGTTAAAAAGAGCGACGAAGCAATTTAGTATCAGAAAAAATACTAATCCAAAAATTACCGCGATGAGGAAGTTTATAAGTCTTTGTTTAAACTCCGTAGCGAAGTTTATATCCTTAAAAAAATACGCGCACAGTTGCCACACGTAGATTATAATCAGCAGTTTTGTTATAGAACCATTTATATAACTGTAATTGTTAAAGTTATACAAAGCCCAAAAACCGATAGCTAGGATTGGGATTAACACCTTTGTAATTAAAAGTGGTTTTCCTCTTTGCTTTTTGTTTAGGTATATAAGAATACCCAAGGTTACGATAACATTTACTATGAATATCAGAGGAACGTAGTCATAGACCAGCTGAATAAGTGCTAATAAAAAAACTATAGAAAATATATACCAATCGTCTTTAAGCGATCCGAAAATATATTGAAACCTGCCTTTAATACCTGTTGAACTCATAAAGCACCTCCTCTGATTGTCTAAATTTTAGTTTGTCCTTGTATTTATAATAACATAAAACAAGGTAATTTAATAGGTTCTTAACTTCCATAAGAATAATTTTATATTTTCTTAAGAAAGTGTTAATAATTACGTAAGATATAGGCATTTCAATAGTTGTAGAATTAAAGTAGGATATATTTTTGATATTTATGTCTAGAGAACGCTTATCACAACTTCAAACGTATTGAATAAATGAAATGGATATAATAAAATATACTATAGATGATTTTTAAAATTGGTGGTGAGAGTATGGCTAATATAAATAATACCTTTGAATTGATTGACTATCTCATTAGTGGGGAGTTTAAAAAATTTGTATTTTCAAGTAAGATAAATAAAGACGTAGAATATAAAAAAATAAATATGAGCTTGAAGGTGATTGGCGATAAAAAAATATATCAGGCTGAAAAATACACTGAGACTCAAGTGTTTCATGAGAATATAGAAATAGATTCTCTTAATGACTGGCTAGGAAAAAATATATCTAGCTACAAGAATATCAATGCTTGGGCGGAAGGCTTCACTTCAAGTATCAGAATAAGCAAAAAAGGAAAGGTATTTATTAAGGAGAAAAAAGAGGATAATAAAAAGCTCATACAAAAATCAAAAGATCATAATAAGAAGAAAAATTACATCCTTAGAGAGGGAGAAGATATCGAGCCATTAAAAGAGCTTGGAATTTTCACTAAGGATGGGGAAATAGTTCAGAGTTCATATAATAAATATAAACAGATAAATAGATTTGTGGAATTTATAGACGATGAGATTAAGAAGATAGATTTTAATTCTGAAAAAAAGTCGGTCTATGATGGTAGAGAGTATGACTTTACTGTGCTGGACTTTGGTTGCGGAAAGTCCTACCTAACTTTTGTGACCTACTATTACCTCAGATATATAAAAAATCTAAATGTAAGAATTGTAGGACTTGACCTAAAAGAGAAGGTTATAGAAAACTGTAACGAACTGGCTAAGAAATTTGGATATGATAATCTGAGTTTTGAGGTCGGTAATATTGATGGATATACTCCAAAGGGAGATATAGACATGGTCATCAGTCTACACGCCTGTGATACAGCCACTGATTTTTCTATTTTTAACGCCATTAATTGGGGTGCGAAGTATATTTTTTCTGTGCCTTGCTGTCAGCATGAGTTCAATACTACGTTAAAACACGAAAAATATAGTTTTTTGACTGATTTTGGGATTGTTAAAGAGAGAATGGCAGCTTTGATGACGGATTCTATTAGAGGTAAACTCCTCAGGGCGTGCGGTTATAAGACAAACTTACTCGAGTTTATAGACGTTGAGCATTCGCCAAAGAATATACTTATTAGGGCGGTAAAAATAGGTACAAAGGATATTGAGAGGAGAAAAAAAGAAATCTCTGAGGTGAAATCCGCCTTGGATGATTTTAACGTTAACTCTACTCTTTATGAGCTTCTAGAAGAAAATGGCAATTTGGATTTAAAATAGATTTAATTATATACAGACATATATTATTTAAATTATTTATATATAGACAAATATTATTAAAAATAGATACGGAGATATAGATGAAGAAGTTAAAATTACTTTTGATACCCTTGTTAGTGGGCATAGTGTTTACTGTGGCCTTGAAGG
Source organism: Peptostreptococcaceae bacterium (assembly GCA_029983575.1). Taxonomy (GTDB): domain Bacteria; phylum Bacillota; class Clostridia; order Peptostreptococcales; family Peptostreptococcaceae; genus JASBZE01. The sequence goes on along the minus strand of JASBZE010000036.1, from coordinate 4,614 downwards.
CTTTTTTAAGCAGTCAAATAGACGGACTACTTTCAACTAAGGATGTTAGACCTATGCTTTATGAACCGGTATCAGTTATAAAGGACAAGGGCATAGCGGCCAATAATTACTGGGCAAAAAATGGATATATAATGATGATGGGGTCTTCAGAGTTAAGTCACTCGACTGTTCAACACCCAGTTTATTTTTTTAATACGGGAAGGTCTAAGGATATGGTAGTTCCAATCGGCAGGGCCTATACGCAGAGTTTACAGGACGCCACTCTTATAGGTGCGTTGGATAAGGCTAGCAGGGAGAATATGAAGTTGGTCATCCTTGTTTCTATGCAGTGGTTTTTAGATGAAGAGGGGGTTTCACCTCACCATTTTCAAACTAGATTTTCGCCGATCTTATATTATAAGTTTATGGAGAGCGATGATATAAGCAGGGAGAGTAAGATGAGATTTGCGCAGAGAGTCAATGGTTTACTTTCTCAAAAACCTGGGGAGTTTAGACCTGAGCTAGTTCATTCTCAGATGTTTTTAAAAGAAAATGACGGAAAGTTTGATCCAGAAGATATACTAGGTTATGCTTTAAAACCGTATTTTTATCTAAGGCGATATGCTGTGGAGCTAAAAGATGACGGGCTTACTTTTAAGCAGACCTTTAAACAAAGTGATAGAAATTACAAGTTAGGAAAGCGAAAGGATATTGACTGGGACGAGGAAAATGAGAAGGCCATCGAGATGGCTAAAAAGAGGGTGGACGATAATCCACTGAATGTAGATAAGATGTATTATAGAAAATATATAAAGGGAAAGATGAAAAAGTTTAGGGGCATGTACAAGGATGTAAATATGCTCGAGTCAAAGGAGTTTTCTGATTTTGATTTCTTAATGCAGGTATGTAAAGAGGCCGATGTAAAACCTATAGTAGTTGGTATTCCGGCTATGGATAAGTTTTATGACGCGACAGGAATATCTAGAAGCGAGAGGGAAAAATACTATAACAAGCTTGGAAATACAGTTAAGAAATATGGATATGATTATATCGATCTAAGAGATAAGGGCAGAGAGAAGTATTATCTTAGAGATGTAATGCATCTTGGAACGAAAGGTTGGGTAGATGTTAATGAAAGGATCTACAAAAAATTCGATGAGTAGTGATAATAATAAATCAATAAATGATAGTCTTACTAAGAATAAAAATGATAATGATAAAAAACAAAAAATAGACAGTTTGGCTATGAGAAAAATTATTATACTGACCATCGGCGTAATACTGGCGATTATGATTGTGGCATTTGTGCCATTTAAAGAGCTTCCCTTCATTTATGGAGGTTTTTAAAAAAAATATAGGAGGTGAATGAAGTGAGGATATTAGAGGGAATAAAAAAATACTCAGAGACCAAAAGAGCTGCTGTTATAAATGTTGACAGCGATAAAAAAACTACGCTTAGCTATTTGGAACTAGAGAAAAAATCAAACTCCCTGGCTAGGTTTATAATAGAAAATACTAATTTAGTAGAGAGAACTCAAACTGTAAAAAAGCCTATACCTATTCATGGAGGTAAAGAGGTCAGCATGCTCATTTCTATGATGGCTACTTTAAAATCTGGAAGGGCCTACGTTCCATTAGATGTGAGCTTTCCCCCAACCAGGTCTAAGAGTATAATAGATGAGGTATGTCCTGAGATATACATTGATGTAATCGAGGGAAAAGTGCGTTATGCAGATGATAAAGAAATAGGTTTAGAGGAAATTTTTTCTTCTTATGACGATTCTGAGATAGATAGAGATACTTGGGTAAAAGATGATGAAAATGCGTACATTCTCTTTACTTCTGGAAGTACCGGAAAACCCAAGGGAGTACAGATAAGCGCAAATAATCTACACAGTTTCGAACCGTGGATGAGTGGTGAGCTTGGAATAAATGGAGATGAGACGGTAGTGATGGACCAGCCGGCTTATTCATTTGACTTGAGCGTTACAGAGGTATATACAGGGCTTACAAATGGAGCGACTCTTTTTTCTATATCAAAAGAGGTTGCCAATGATTTTAAGGCTCTCTTTAGCGCTTTAGAATCTTCTAATATCAACGTATGGATTTCAACACCTACCTTTGTCAGCTTGTGTTTGGCAAATGAGGACTTTAATGGAGATATGATGAAGGGGCTAAATAAGTTTTTATTTATAGGTGAGGTCTTGCCTAGAGAGGTTGCCCACAAATTATTAGATAGATTTCCAAAAGCCGATGTAATAAATGGATATGGTCCAACAGAGGCAACCGTCGGTGTCAGCACTGTAAAAATAAACCTTGAACACGTAAATGGAAAGAGGAGTTTGCCAGTTGGAACACCGATGCCGGGGCATTTCATATTCACTTTAGAAGAACCTAAGGGCGAGATAATTATCGCAGGACCATCAGTTTCCAAAGGGTATTACAATAATCCCGAAAAAACTAAGGCTTCTTTTATATTTATAGACAGAGAAGAACTAGGGAAATACTCTAATTATGAGAACTTTTATGTGCTGGAAAAATTAATGGACGACTTTGGTGGCCACGTACCTGCATACAAGACAGGAGATGTCGGGAAAATATCAGATGGTCAGATATATTACCACGGTAGAACTGACTTTCAGGTAAAACTAGGTGGCTACAGAATTGAAATAGAGGATATAGAGTCAAATTTAAGGAAGCTTGACGAGGTTGATAACGCAGTCGTAGTTCCTATATATAAAGAAGAAAAAATATCATACTTGAGGGCTTATGTTAAGCTAGACGAAAAATACCTCAAGTCAAATCAAGTGGACTCTGTTGACGCTAAAACTATAAAAAATAATCTTGCAAAGAGGGTACCAAAGTATATGGTGCCTAGAAATATCAGATTTTTGGATTCTTTTCCAATAAACACAAACGGCAAGATAGATAGAAAGGCATTGATGGAAAAATAATGTTAGGAATTGGTCAATATGAAAGTTATTTCTTTCTTTATATAATGGGTGTGCTACTGATACCAGCCGTTATACTATCCTTTATGGAAAAGAGCACTAAACTATATTCTGTGTTTTTGACTATTGTTATGATAGTAATCATATTAGGAGATGTCAAATCCATAGCTATGATAGACGTGTTTATAGTTTGGCATATGGCAAATATACTTATATATAGAAAGATAAGGGAAAAAAACAACTCTGTTTGGGTTTATAGATTCTTTTTAGCATTATCGATCCTACCCCTCGCAGTTAGTAAGCTAAGTGGAGTGTTTGAAGCTAAGGCTATTGGTTTTGTGGGTATAAGTTATCTGAGCTTTAGAGCGATACAGATGATTATAGAGATTTACGATGGGGCGATTACCGATGTAAATGTGATAGACACTTTTTACTTTATATTGTTTTTCCCTACTCTAAGCTCAGGACCTATAGATAGGTCAAGGAGGTTTGAAGAGGAGATAAACAGAAAGGTTTCTAGGGAAGATTACGCAGTAGAGTATTTTATGCCGGGCCTATACAAAATTGTAATGGGTATAGTGTATAAATTTGTAATAGCAGCTATTATAAATAACTACTGGGTGACGCAGATTACCTTGCATCAGGGATGGTCTTCTATGATACTATATATGTATGGATATAGTTTTTATCTTTTCTTTGACTTTGCCGGATATACATTTTTCGCTATTGGAACTGCAAAACTTCTCAAAGTCAGCCCTCCGGAAAACTTCAACAAGCCTTTTATAAGCAAGGATATAAAGGAGTTTTGGACTAGATGGCACATAAGTTTGTCAAGGTGGTTTGGTGACTATATATTTTCGAGATTTGTTTTGGATTCAATGAGAAAAAAGAGGTTTAAAAATAGAAATACGGCGTCTCACGTAGCTCAGATGATTACGATGACTACTATGGGAATTTGGCATGGTCTTACTTGGTACTATATTTTATATGGTATATATCACGGGATATTATTGGTAGTAACGGATATTTATCAAAAAAAATCTAAGTTCTATAAGAAACATAAGAAGAATAAGGTATATGGATATGTGTCTATATTTATAACATTCCATATAGTTTGTTTCGGATTTTTGATTTTCTCTGGATACTTTGCCAAATAAGTGTTACTATTAATAATTAATAGGTTAAATTTACTTTAGTAACGTAAATTTATTTGATTAAGGTAAATTCACTTGAGTAAGCTAAATTTATTTTAGTAACATAAATTTATTTGAATAAGATAAGTTTATTTTAACTATGCGATTTGGTATTTAATTGGGAGGATAATATGGAAAATTTAAAAGAGGAAGTAATTAGTATATTTGAAGATGTTACCGGAACAGATGAAATGAGAGATGACAACTCTCTAGATATGTTTGAAGAGGAGCTTTTGGATTCGCTGGCAATAATAGAGGTATTGCTAGAAATAGAGAATAGACTTGGAATAAAACTTCAACCTACGGATCTTGAGAGATCCGATATGGCAACCGTTGATAATATGGTAGCTTTTTTAGAGAATAGATAAGCATAGAATTATGTATTTATAGGTGAAACACTATAGCGAGCAGAGAGGGCTAACCTCTCTGTTTTTTTACATCTCTTCAATATAGTAACAAAGTTGATGTTGAAAAATCCATTATCGTGGTAT
>JASBZE010000035.1 GCA_029983575.1 Peptostreptococcaceae bacterium | reverse complement strand
ATATATATATATATAACGATTTCTAATCAATAATTATCGTAACAATTTAGATTTTCAAAGGGAAAAATGTATTTTCATACATGGAAAAGTGTATAAAAATAATTTAAAAATGTTTTAAAAGTATTGGAAAAATTATTTTAAAGAGTTATAATAAACTTATACGGTATTGTTTAGGAAAATATAAAGTCACTTACTACCTAATCGATAACTACCGGTGATTATAATTTCAACAAGGAGGTGTTTATTTGAATTTCTAAGTTTATACTTAGATTTTTTAGAATAAAGAGTTTGAATGATTTTAACAATCATAATAAAATTCTTTTTTTGCCAGTGTGGCAAATATTTATTCGAAAGGAGAAATAATATGCGATTTCACAAAAAAATATTGTCACTAGTTTTATCATTTGCAATGGCATTAGGTGTTTTTCAGTATAATTTTTTCGACACTACTTCTTATGCTGAAGAGAATAATGTTAGTGTTAGTGGCAAAAAAAGTGCCCCGCTACTAGTGGGACATGATAAGAAGGGTACGCCAATTAAGGATGGTACAGGTAGACCGAGAGTGCAAGAAGATGCAGTACATACCTCATATAAAGGAATATCCGGTAGAGCCTTTACTATGACAGGTAATGACTTTTCAACTGCAATAAATAGAGACCCTCTTCCTGACAATACTATAATTTACCTTCAATGGATGGATTCTGATGGGGCTATGAGTCCTATTTATTCAACAACTACCTATACAACAGATCAACGAGAAGGTGGTTGGTATGGATTTAGTAGAGAGAAGCTAACTTTCACTGATGTATTAGGAAAAGTTCACAAGCTTAATTTTAATACTACATCTGGACAAAAGTTCAGACTATGGGCCCCTGAAGGACAATATTCACCAGCTGGGAATGAGTATGTCACATCAAGACAAGCTCCAGGCGGACAAGTAGGTTTTTATGGTTGGGTAGAAAGTGCTGGAGGTGCCTTTGTACTTGCTGGTTCGAATGTATCAAAAACAGCTGTATTTGTTTATGAGATGCCTAAAGTAGAACTAATGGTAGCAAAAAAATCTGCTTCTGAGTATACAGATAAAACCGGAAAAAAATATTGGAGATATAAAATTGATAGAACTGGTCCTCTAGGTATGGTAGAACCTGGAGCTACTACAGGCGTACTAAAAAGACCAGACAACACAATTACCGGTGCTGTTTGGTGGGAAACTAAAGAGGGAGCAGTAGGATTCCCAACTTCAACTGGTGAACCTAATGTTTTGCAAAATTCTATTGATGACGGTTTAAAAGGGATTAGAGTTATAACATCAGCCCTTTCATCTGAAGGTGCCACTGCTATGAAGAGCCTAGGCGATGATGTTGCAGCTGGAACTAGAACTAAGAAGATGGAAGAAATATTAAAAGCACATCCTGAGTATATTCTTCAAACAGTAGAAGCTCCAGTTGTTATGTCTAAGGATGGAAACATTGCTAGATATGCTGCAAGATTTGACGCCGAAATTAACAGAAAATATTTATATCAATTTGTTGTTGGACCGAACAATGAACCACTAAATGTTATCAACCATTATCCAATTCCAGGATTTTATAATTCAAGCGATTATAATGGTTCAATGGCTGTTCATACAGTGCAAAATGGTATTTATAACTTGCACCATGCACTAGTTTCTAACCCATATGAGTCAACAATAGATATTACAAACTTTGGAATGACAGATGCGACTTCTGCTAAGGCAGGAGATAGAGCTCAAATCGAAGTTAAGGCTACTTTCCTTCCAGGACATACAACAAAAATAGTTTGGGTTGATAGTAGCGATACGATAGTTCAAACAAATAATGTTAATAGTTTGAAAGAAGCCAATGCAGTGACATTCCAAGTTCCAACAAACCTTGATAAAAAGGAAATATACACTACAAGATTAGTAATAGATGGTAAAATTATAGATGCTGATCAATTCTTAGCAGATCCAGCACCTAAGATTAAACTTCATAGAAATTTAGATAAAGATGACAAGAATATTACAGTAGTTTCAGTTACAAATCCAGACGATGGAAAGGTAACTCTTACAAGATTAGCAGACAGTGAAGATTATCAACAAAACAACAAGTATTTCGTAGGTTGGTCAACTAATCCTAATGCGACTCAACCAGATAAAAATGCTCTAGTAGATGAATCAAAACTTTCTCAGACATCGCTAACTGATATATATTTAAGAGATGGTAGTGACTACAAACTTCCTGCAAATGATCAAGGATATGATCTTTATGCAGTTTGGAAAGATCCTTTCACTGTTAAAATAAGTAAGACTTGGTTAGATGAAAACAAATCAAAACTTGAAGCTAGTGGCTATGACACCTCTAAGCTTAAATTCGGTTTAATTTCAAGACCGGCTGTAGGTTCATTTGGCAGTGAAGTTGTTACAGATCTTGCAACTTATGAACCGGTAAAAGATGCAAAACCAAAGGTATATAATCCAAATAATGCTGATGGAATTGAGTGGACTAATCTCCCATCTTATGACAAGACAGGTAAGAGAATCTCCTATTTGGCTGTAGAGCTTGTAAATGATAAGATGGTAGATGCATACAACGCTAAAAACACAACTTGGTCAACTTATAATATCAATATAGTTCCTGCTGTTCCTGGACAAAATCATATTCCGACTAGAAAGGAACAATCAGTTCAGATTCCAAAACAAGGTGGAACTGAAGTTGATACTTTCACAGCAGCTACTCACAGGGTTCATATTGTAAATGGAGTTGAAAAAGATCCACATCCATTAGATGGATCTAAGGGAGAAAAAATTGGTTACTTCGATACTAATGGATATAAAATAGATGTAACTAACAAAAAAGTAACAGTTGCAACTCCAAAAATTGAACAAGCTAAGAAAGGTGCAAAAGAGCTTAAGATAGCTACTGAAACACCTGTTGAAAAACTAGAATTAGTATTTACTCCTGTAGGAACAGATAAAGTAACTTTTGACGCAACTTATAGCAATGGTAAGTGGACAATTCCAGTAGATAATGGATTCATAGTAGATGACGCAAAATCAAATGACAAGACTCTTGTATTAAAGCCTACTTTTGATTTAGGTGTTGGAGATAACTTAACTGCTGTAGCTGTTAAAGACAATGCAAAATCTTCTAAGGCATCAATGACAGTTGTAGAAAATGAATCAAGACTGCCTAAGGATATTAAACAAGTAAGAAGCGATAAACAAGATAAGATAAAAATAGAAGCGACTCCATATCAAGAAATTGTAAATGACGCTCCTATTAATGTAGTTCCTTCTAATACTAAATATGAACTTGTAGATGAGAATGGCGATAAGATAGCAGGAACTGAAGAAGTAACTGCAAATGAATTTGGCATTATTGCATTTGAAGTTCCTAAAGCCGGCTTAACTGAAGGCAAGGAAGTATTTATTAAGGTTACAGAACCTGGAAAAGATCCTATGGTAACTTCAAGCGTCCAAACAGTTACTGAGAAACCTGAAACTGCAATATCTCAAGGTGGTAAAGCATCAACTAGAGGTGTAAAAGTGGATATTACAGCTCCTAGCGTTAAATCACAAGATGGAAAGCTTCCAGCAGTAAATGGAGCTGTTGGAAAGAAAATAGACGACATCAGTTTTGCATTTAATGACGATTCTGGAACTAAGATAACTAGAAGAGAAGGTCCAAATGGTCTTAGGATAAATCATACTGATGGCAATACAAATGCTACTATTTCAGGAACACCTCTTGCAGACTATAAGGGTGAAGCTAATATCACAGTTGAGGATATGTTTGGAAATAGTGATGTAATAAAAGGTGATGTAAATATCATCCCTAGAGTTACTGATACTGTGCCAGATGGACAAGAAGGCAACTATTATCCAATAACATTTAAAGCAGACGACCACTCTGTTTTAATAATTAATGATAAAGAAGTAGGAACATACACATCTAAATATGTTCTAAAAGACTTTAATGGTGACGGAGAAGTTGACGATAACGACAATATTTCTCTAGCTGTAGCCAAAGAAAATGGAATTATAATTCCATCAAACTATAAGGTTAAGGACAACAGGTATGAAGTGGCTGAACCTGTTTGGAATCCAGATATAAATGCCGATGGATTTACTTTTGGACCAAGCAAGGATAATACATTCACACTTCAAACTAAACTTATTGAAAATATAATTCCAGTACCAAATCCTGATGCTAAACCTGATGTACCAGCAGGATATACAAGGGTAACAATAGCTAAAGGCGATAAGATAAAGATATTAGAAGGTGTAACAACTTATGATGTTAGAAAAGACGGTACTGTAAGATATTCAGATATAATCGCTGAAATAACTAAACAAGGCTCTAAGACAACTATCACAATAGATGATACTAAAGGTAAAGAGCCTCTTGTATGGACAGTTGACAATGTTCCTGTAGAAATGACTTCATATCCAACTAATGCAACTACAATCACTGCAGATGCAACTGCTCTAGATAAAGATACTTACGCTCCAACACCAGTTGAGCAAACAGTAAAACAAGGAGAAGAACCTGAAGCAAAAAATTCTATAGGAAATAAAGAACAACTACCAGATAAAACAACTTATGAATTTGTTGACAATAAAGGTAAAAAAATTACTCCAAATACAGATACAGTTGGAACTATACCAGTTAAGGTAAAAGTAACTTACCCTGACAAGAGTTCTGAAATAGTTGATGCAAATATCAAGGTAGTACCAAAAGAAGAGCTAATAGATGTTACAGATCCTAATTCTGAAATACCAGATGGATATGTAAGATTTAAATTCGAAGACGATAAAACAGTTGTATATCCTACTGACGGTAGAGTAGTAGCTGTTGATGTTAAGTTAGGCTCTAAAGCAATATATGCTGATATTACTAATAGATCAGGGGCAACACCAGCTGAAAATCATAAAGAGCCAATCAAATGGTCAAGAGAGTCTAAAGAAACTACTCCAACTGATAAGGCTCTAAAGGGAGACGAAGTTGAAAAAACATTAATAGTTTTAACACCAAAAGCAACTCCTGTTGATGCTAGTGTATATAATCCAACTGCAAAAGTTCAAAAAGTAGTTCAAGGAGATACTCCAGAAGCTAAGAACTCAATTGGCAATACTGATAAAATGCCAGCTGAAACAACTTATAAGTTTGTAGGAGATGACGGAAAGACTGAAGCAAAAGTTGATACAAACACTGTTGGAGAAAAACCGGCAAAAGTACTAGTTACATTCCCTGACAAATCAACTAAGTTGGTAGAGACTACAATAACTGTTATACCAAAAGATTCAATCATAGACATTACAGATAAACCTGATACACCAAATCCAGAAGGATATGTAAAGGTAACATTAGTAAATGATGAAACATCAGTTAATCCATTTAAGAAAGTTTACCAAGTAAAAGGTGACGGAAGTGTAAGATATTCAGACATCTTTACAAAAGCAGGAACACTTCAACCAAAAGATGGTTACAAACTTCCTATTATTTGGAAAGATGGAGAAACTGTAGTTAAAGATGCTGACAAACCTGAAGACGGAAAGACAATAAAAGCATTTGGTACACCTACATTTGCAACTCAGTTTAGAGAATTAAAAACTAAAAAACAAACAGTTAATAAGGGTGTACAACCAGTTGCAATAAAATCAGTGTTTAACCCTGATCAATATCCAGAAGAAACAACTTATCAATATGTTGATGAAAGTGGACATGTATTGACAAAAGTTAATACAGATACTGAGGGAGATGTTAAGGTAAAAGTAAAAGCGAATTTCCCTGACGGTTCATCACTTACTTCTGATGCAACTATTACAGTTGAAGAGAAACTTGGAGATATAGTTCCAGTTCCTAATCCAGATAAGACTGATATTCCAAAAGGTTATGCAAGGATTACACTTGCTAAGGATGCAACTGTTAAATTTGATGATAATGCAGTAACTACTTATGACGTTAAGATAGACGCAAAAGTAAGATATGCTGATGTTTATTCAAAAGTTAACGCTGAGCCAGTATCTAATGACTACAAAGACGTTAAATGGTACAAGGCTGATAATTCTGTAGTAGATGCAGCAGGTGTTATAACTGCAGCTGAAACTATTACAGCTAAAGCTACAAATGCTAAGGATATAATACCAGTTGAGGATCCTAATTCAGAGGTACCTGCAGGATATGTAAGGGTAACATTAGGAAAAGATGATACTGTTACATTTAAAGATGGTGCTAAGACTGTTTACGATGTAAAACTAGGTAGAAATATCACTATAAATGATGTAGCAAAAGAAGTAGCAGCTACTCCAGCTAAGGGATACAAAGACCCAGCATGGTATAGTGGAGATACTAAACTAGCATTAACTGATAAGGTAGATAAGCTAATAGAAGGAAAGACTGGCGATGCTGCTAAGAAGGCTACTATAACAGCTAAGGCTACTAAGGAAGATGCTAAGAAATCTGAAGATCCAACTGTTAACCCAGTAGGAAAAGATGATGACAAGATAACAGGTACAGGAACTCCAGGATCAACAATAACAGTTGTTGATAAGGATGGTAATCCAATCAATGGTAAGGACAATAAACCAATAACTACAACAGTAGGAGACGATGGAAACTTTGAAATTCCTAAGGATAAATTGCCAGACGGAAAGAATCCTACAGATGTTTATGTAAATCAAAAAGAAAAGGATAAAGATCCTTCAGATCCTGTAAAAGTTGAATCTAAGAAGCTATCAGATGAACACAATGTTTCATATGATACTGTAAAAGGTATAAAGGGTAAAGAGTTCAAATCTGGCGAACCTAAGTTTACAAACAAGAAGGGCGATGCAACTACTGCACCTGAAAATACAACATTCGACATACCTCAAGAGTGGAAGGATAAGGGAGCTACAATAGATCCAAATACTGGCGTAGTGACTTACACAATTCCTGCAGAGGAGACAGAAAATGTAATAAATATTCCAGTTACAGTTAATTACAATGATGGTTCAAAAGGCAGTTCAATAGTAAGTGTAAGTGTTACAGAGGAAGGTAAGACTGACTCAGCTACTCCTGAATTAAACCCAGTGAAAGAAACTGATAAGGATGTAGTTGTAAAAGTACCTAAGGGAACTAATGGAGATGTTGTTGTAACATTCCCTGGAAAAGATGGAAATACTATAGTAGTAGGACCAGTTAAGCCAGGAGAAGACGGTACAGTAACTGTAAATGTTCCTGAAAATGCGGATATGACTCCAGGTAAGGAAATAACAGCTACTTACACTGAAGAAGGAAAGAATCCAACAACAACTAAACAAACAATATTAAAGGTTGATGACAGTGAAAAATATGAGCCACAACCAAAGAATATAGATGTTAAAGTTGGAGAAACTCCAAATGCTAAGGACGGAATAGCGAATGGCAAGGATTTACCAACAAATACTACTTATGAGTTTGTTGATAATGAAGGTAAGCCGGTAAAACCTGATACAACTAAACCGGGAACTGTTCCAGTAATAATTAAGGTTACATACCCTGATGGAACAAGCGATAAAGTAAATACTAATGTAGTAGTTACAAAACCATCTGGCGGAGGTTCAGGAGGAACATACACTCCAACACCAACACCAAAACCAACACCAGGTAACGGAGGAAGGGTAAGCGGAAATGACAGAATAGAAACAGCTATAGAAATTTCTAAGAAGTACTTTGGAAAAGCTGACACTGTTATAATCGTTAGAAATGACTTATTCCCAGACTCAATGACAGCATCAGTACTTTCTAAACTTCTAAAAGCTCCAATACTTCTAACTAAGACAGATGAGTTAGATAATAGAGTTAAAGAAGAAATTAGAAGACTTGGAGCTAAAGAGATGATAATTGTCGGAGGAGAAACATCTGTATCAAATGCAGTAAGAGAAGCATTAAAAGAGTTTGACTCAGACAAGAGTGTAGAGAGAATTGCCGGTAGAGATAGATATGCTACATCTGAAGCAGTGGCTAGAAGAGTGGTTGGCATAACAGGAAAGAAACATCAAGCGGTAATAGCTAGTGGTGAAGTATTCCCTGACGCACTAGCTGTAGGACCATTTGCAGCTAGAGAAGGTCTACCAATTCTACTTGTTAAAAAGGACGTAGTTACTGATTCAGTTAAGAAGGCAGTTAAAGACTTAGATATAAATTCAGTGTACATTGCAGGAGGACTAAGTACAGTATCTTCTAAGGCGGAATCGATGTTACCTAAGACATTAGAGAGAATGTCAGGAAGAGATAGATATGAAACTGCAGTGGCAATAGCTAAGTCTAAGTTTGCAAAATCTGAGGAAGCATTTATAGCTAATGGAGAGGTATTTGCAGATGCGTTAGTTATATCACCAGTTGGTGGACTAAAGGATCAGCCTATACTATTAGTTAAAAATGAACAAGCACCTAAGTCAGTGATTGATTACGTGCAGAATTCTGAGATAGCAAGCGTGGTAGCGATAGGAGGAAGGAGCTTACTTCCAGATTCAATTATCGATCAGCTACTAAGCAAATAAAATCTAAGACGGCAATAAGTAAAGAAAAAGGCGGGTTTTCCCGTCTTTTTCTTTATTTAAAGATAAATAGTCTAATAAAAAAAGATAAATAATCTATTCAAAAGAGGAAATATAGAAAAAAACTATAAAAATTTATGAAAAAGACTTGATTTTTTATATCATAGGTAATATAATTAAATCGATAGGACAAATAAAATACATAGGGACAATAAAAGTCCATTAAAATTAAAGATGTAATCAGAGCATTTTAAGAGCTGTAGAAAATTACAGACGTTCCGTAAAGAAGGTGAAAATATGATTAAGCTTCTGGAGATACAAAAAACTTTAGTTCCACAGGTCGTAGAGATGATGGAAAGAAGGTATATCGTCCTAAGACAAATCAGTATCAGCCAGCCTATTGGTAGGAGAAATCTTTCGACTTCTCTTGGAATAAGCGAGAGAGTTGTTAGGGCTGAGACCGACTTTTTAAGAGAAAAAGGTCTGATAAGTGTAGAGGTTTCCGGAATGAAGTTGACTGAGTTCGGAGAGACTATACTAGAAGAGATAAAGTCTATTATGGAGGATGTTCTAGAAATTCCTAAGTTGGAAAAAAAGGTACAAGATGCACTTGGTATAACAAAGGTCATTGTCGCTCCAGGGGATTTTAACGAGAACAACACCCTTATCAAGGAAGTGGCAAATTACGCAGCCAATTACTTCTTATCAATCTTAAAAGATAATGACGTTATTTCAGTGACTGGCGGTACAACGATGAAGGCTTTTGCAGATGCAGTTAAGTCAAATAAGCACTATGATGGTTTGACAGTTGTACCTGCGAGAGGAAGTTTTGGATTTGATGTCGAAACACAGTCAAATTCGATAGTGTCAAGTCTAAGCAAGTCTCTAAAGTCTAAGCTAGAACTTTTGACTATACCTGATGAGCTAGAAGATGAGGCGATGGAATCACTGATGAAGGTTCCGGGTATCAGGAGTGCTATTGAGGCTGTTAAAAGGACTGATGTTTTAGTTTTCAGCGTAGGTAGAGCTGATGTTATGGCAGACAGAAGAGATCTGCCAGATGATATAAAAGCTAAATTAGATGAAAAAAATGCGGTCGGTGAGGCGTTTGGATACTATTTCGACAAGGATGGAAATATTGTCCACAAACTAAGTACAGTTGGTATAGACCTCGAAACTTACTCAAACATCGAAAACAGTATTTTAGTTTTTGCCGGTGATGATAAGGTAGATGCATTTTTATCAGTGATAAGGCTTAATAAAAATGTGGTTCTCGTAACCGATGAAGCGAGTGCGAGAAAAATTTTAAAGAATACGAGTAAATTTTAGTAATTAAGGTTATCTATCTGTTAAGAACAGGTATTAATAAAAAAGGAAAAAATAACAACAATTTGGAGGAATGAAAATGGTTAAAGTTGCAATTAATGGATTTGGAAGAATAGGAAGACTTGCTTTTAGAAAGATGGTTGAAAAGCCAGAAGAGTTTGAAGTAGTGGCTATAAATGACTTAACAGACGCTTCTATGCTTGCTCACCTACTAAAATACGACTCTTCTCAAGGAAGATTCAACGGTGAGATAGAAGTTAAGGAAGGTGCTTTCGTTGTTAACGGTAAAGAGGTAAAAGTTATAGCTGAGAGAAACCCAGAAGATCTACCATGGAAAGAGCTTAATGTAGATATAGTTCTTGAGTGTACAGGTCTTTTCACTTCAAAAGACAAGGCAGAGGCTCACATAAAAGCAGGTGCTAAGAAGGTTCTTATATCAGCTCCAGCTACAGGCGATGTTAAGACTATAGTATTCAACACTAACTCAGATACTCTAGATGGTTCTGAAACTGTAATATCAGGTGCTTCTTGTACAACTAACTGTCTAGCACCAATGGCTAAGGTTCTTAACGACAAGTTCGGTATAGAAAAAGGTCTAATGACTACAGTTCACGCATATACTAACGACCAAAATACTCTAGACGGTCCTCACGCTAAGGGAGATTTAAGAAGAGCAAGAGCAGCTGCAGCAAATATTATTCCAAACACAACTGGAGCAGCAAAGGCAATAGGTCTTGTTATACCTGATCTTCAAGGTAAACTAGACGGTGCAGCTCAAAGGGTTCCTGTTGTTACTGGTTCATTAACTGAGCTTTTCGTTACTCTAAAGAAAAACACATCTGTTGAAGAAATAAATCAAGCTATGAAGGATGCTACTAATGAGTCATTCGGTTATACTGAAGATATGTTAGTTTCTTCTGACATAGTTGGAATGAGCTACGGTTCACTATTTGACGCAACTCAAACAAAAGTTATCGAAGTTGATGGTAAGCAATTAGTTAAGGCAGTTTCATGGTACGATAACGAAATGTCTTACACTTCTCAGCTTATAAGAACTCTAGGATACTTTGCTAGAATGAGCAAATAATTATAGAGAACGAAAAATTAGTGAGGTAATTTTCAACAAAACGTAATTGTGAAGTAAATAAACAGTAAATTTTTTACAATTACTGCATATTGACTGTGTGTAATTGTCAATAAGTGGTACAATATAATTAGCAGTAAAATATTAAGTACGATTCATTATGAGTCCGGGTTTGTAGTGTTTCTATGGACTCCGGGCTCATTTTGTGTTTACGGATAGGAGAGTCAAAATGCTAAACAAAAAATCTATAGAAGATATTAATGTTAAAGGTAAGAAGGTACTTGTTAGATGTGATTTTAACGTACCTCTAAAAGATGGTGAAATAACTGATGACAGTAGGTTGGTAGGTGCTATGCCAACTATTAAATACTTGATAGAAAATGGTGCCAAGGTCATTCTTTGCTCTCATCTAGGTAAGCCTAAGGGAGAGCCAAAACCAGAGCTTTCATTAGAACCTGTTGCTAAAAAATTAAGTGAAATGCTAGGCAAGGATGTAGTATTTGCAGCGGATGACAATGTAGTAGGAGAAAATGCTAAAAAAGCTGTTTCAGAGATGAAAGATTCAGATGTAGTTCTTCTTCAAAATACAAGATATAGAAAAGAAGAAACAAAAAATGAAGAAAATTTCTCAAAAGAGTTAGCTTCTCTTGCTGAGATATTTGTAAATGACGCTTTTGGTACTGCACACAGAGCACATTGTTCAACAGTTGGATGCGGTGAATTTTTACAAGAGAGAGTATGTGGGTATCTTATTCAAAAGGAACTTGACTTTTTAGGTTCTGCCGTTGAAAATCCTAAGAGACCTCTAGTTGCGATTCTTGGTGGGGCTAAGGTAAGTGATAAGCTAGGCGTTATAAATAACCTACTTGATAAGGTAGACACTTTGATAATAGGCGGAGGAATGGCTTATACATTTTTAAAGGCTCTAGGTCATGAGGTAGGTAACTCTCTTCTTGAGGCTGATAGAATTGACTATGTAAAGGAAATGATGAAAAAAGCGGAAGAAAAGGGAGTAAAACTTCTTTTACCTGTTGACGTAACATATGCGGATAAGTTTGGCGAAAATGAAACACCATATGTTTCAGAGGGAAGAGATATACCAGCTGATAAAGAGGGGCTTGATATAGGACCTAAGTCTGCTAAGCTTTTTGCAGATGAAGTTAAATCAGCGAATACTGTTGTTTGGAATGGACCAATGGGAGTTTTCGAATTTAAAAATTTCGCTAAGGGAACAGAGGCCGTTGCTAAGGCACTAGCAGAATCTAACGCTGTAACTATCATAGGTGGTGGTGATTCAGCTGCTGCAGTAAATCAAATGGGATATGGAGATAAGATGAGCCATATTTCAACTGGTGGTGGAGCTTCACTAGAGTTCCTTGAAGGTAAGCAGTTACCTGGTATCGCCGCTTTAGATGATAAGTAAGAACAAATATTATATAAATTTTTAAGCAATTAGGCTTGATAGGAGGCATCATGAGAAAACCAATAATAGCAGGAAATTGGAAGATGAATAAAACTATAAAAGAGGCAGTTGAGTTTGCAAAAGAAGTTTCAGGCAAGACATCAGCTGAGGTTGACGCAGTAATATGTGCTCCATTTACTCAACTTAAGGACCTTAAGGAAGCTTTTAAGGGATCAGATGTTAAAGTTGGGGCACAAAATATGCATTTTGAGGAATCTGGAGCATTCACTGGGGAAGTTTCTCCTGGAATGTTAAAGGAACTTGATATAGATTATGTTGTAATTGGTCACTCAGAAAGAAGAGAGTATTTCGCAGAGACCGATGAAACAGTAAACAAAAAGGTTAAGAAAGCTTTAGAAGTTAATATAACTCCAATTATGTGTTGTGGAGAAACTCTAGAGCAAAGAGAAGAAGACAAGACTAAGGATGTTGTAAAAACTCAAGTTGTAAATGGACTTGACGGTATAGAAGCAGTAGATATATCAAAAGTTGTGATTGCTTACGAGCCAATCTGGGCAATAGGAACTGGTAAAACAGCTACGGCTGAGCAGGCAAATGAAGTGATCTCATTTATAAGGGAAGTACTTAGAGAAAAATATGCAGATAATGCCGATGAAGTTAGAATACAGTATGGTGGAAGTGTAAAACCATCAAATGTAAAAGAAATCATGGGTCAGTCTGATATCGACGGTGCTCTCGTTGGTGGGGCTTCACTTAGGCCAGAAGACTTCTTAGCCTTGGTTAATTATTAAGAGGTGATAAGATGAAAAAACCTGTAGTACTTTGCATCATGGATGGTTTCGGTTGTACTAGTGAGACCAGAGGCAATGCTGTCTATGAAGCAAAAACACCTAATCTTGATAGATATTATGAGAAATTTCCTCACACTCTAATAAATGCAAGTGGTATGAACGTTGGATTGCCAAATGGACAAATGGGTAATTCTGAAGTTGGGCATACTAATATTGGAGCAGGTAGGGTAGTTTATCAAGATTTAACTAGGATTACAAAGTCTATAGAAGACGGTGATTTCTTTACAAATAAGGAATTGGTTTCTGCTATGGAAAATGCCAAAGACAAGGCAGTTCACTTTATAGGTCTGCTTTCTGATGGTGGGGTACACTCACATATAGACCACCTAAAGGCGCTTATAAAAATGTCAAAGAAAATGGGAGTAGAAAATACTTTTATCCATGCTATTACCGATGGTAGAGATACCGACCCAAATAGCGGTGTAGGCTATATGAAGGAGATTTTAGATGTAATAGAAAAAGAGGGTGTCGGAAAGATAGCCTCAATATCTGGAAGATACTATGCCATGGATAGAGATAATAGGTGGGAAAGAGTTAAGGAAGCCTATAATGCTATTGTTGAAGGTATTGGCAATAACGAAAAAGATCCCGTTGAGGCGATAGAAAAATCATATAAAAATGATTTGACAGATGAGTTTATAGTACCTACTGTGATGGTTGGAGATGACTCTAAGCCTGTAGGAAATATTAAAGAAGGAGATTCCGTTATTTTCTTTAATTTTAGACCTGATAGGGCGAGAGAAATTACTAGGGCGATAACTGAGAAGGACTTCAATGGATTTGATAGAGAATTTAAAGACACTCATTACGTTTGTATGACAGTTTACGATGCTACTTTGACAAATGTTGAAGTTGCATATAGACCGGAACAGCTAGTAAATACCATGGGAGAGTATCTAAGTTCACTCGGTATGAAGCAACTTAGGGCAGCTGAGACAGAAAAATATGCCCACGTCACATTCTTCTTTAACGGTGGTAAGGAAAAACCATATGAAGGGGAAGATAGGATATTAATACCGTCGCCAAAGGTAGCGACTTATGATTTAAAACCTGAAATGAGCGCTTACGAACTTATAGGGAAGTTAGAAGACGCATTAAAGGATAATATATATGATGTTATAATAGTAAACTTTGCAAACCCTGATATGGTAGGTCATACAGGTGATATGAAGGCTACTGTAAAAGCTATAGAGGCTGTAGACGAATGCGTAGGTAGGCTGTTTGACAGAGTACTAGAGATTGGTGGATCTGGAATAATAACAGCAGACCACGGAAATGCTGAGCTGATGTTGGATGTAGAAACTGGAAGGGTAGTTACTTCACACTCTACTAATTTGGTTCCGTATATAGTTTTAGGAGAAAAATACATTGGTGGACACCTTCTAGAAGGAGGTCAGCTATCAGATATAGCTCCAACTATGTTGGATATGCTTGATTTGGAGCAACCAAAGGAAATGACTGGAAGAAGCTTAATTGAAAAGTAGTAAATACAAAATATACAATAAAAAAATCAACTAGTGAATTGTCACTAAAATATATGAAAAAACCTAAACTAAAAATACAGAAAAATCTACCCATCAATAGTTTTTTCACGTATTTATTGATTTGGTTGAAAGGAGAAACATATGTCAATAATTGAAATGATTTACGCTAGAGAGGTACTTGACTCTAGAGGTAACCCAACAGTAGAGGTTGAAGTATTCTTAGAAAGTGGTGCGATGGGAAGCGCAATAGTTCCTTCAGGTGCATCTACTGGACAGTTTGAAGCTGTTGAGCTAAGAGATGGAGACAAAGGAAGATACCTAGGTAAGGGTGTTCAAAAGGCTGTTGAGAATGTAAATGAAGTAATAGCTCCAGAATTAGAAGGTCTTAGTGCATTAGATCAAGCTGCTATAGACGCTATAATGATAGAGCTAGATGGAACAAACAACAAAGGTAAGCTAGGAGCCAATGCTATTTTAGGTGTATCTCTAGCAGTGGCAAAAGCAGCTGCTGAGGATCTAGGTCTACCACTATATCAATATATAGGAGGAGTTAATGCTAAGCAACTTCCTGTACCTATGATGAACATTCTAAATGGTGGAGAGCACGCTGATAACAACGTTGACGTACAAGAGTTTATGATACTTCCAGTAGGAGCTGAGTCTTTCAAGGAAGGTCTAAGAATGGGAGCGGAAGTATTCCACTCACTAAAGAAAGTACTTGCTGAGAGAGGTCTTTCAGGAGGTGTAGGAGATGAAGGTGGATTTGCACCAAACCTACAATCAAACAGAGAAGCTCTTGAGCTAATCGTTGAGGCTATCAAGGGTGCTGGACTTGAGCCAGGAAAAGACGTATTCTTAGGAATGGACGTTGCTTCTTCTGAAATGTATGACGCTGATTCTAAGAAATACAACCTAAAAGGTGAAGGTAAGGTTCTAACAGCTGAAGAGATGATAGATCTTTACGAAGAATGGGTAAAAGAGTTCCCTATAATCACAATCGAAGATGGTTTAGATGAAGATGACTGGGATGGATGGAAAGTTCTTACTGAAAGACTTGGTAAGAAGATACAGTTAGTTGGTGACGACCTATTCGTTACAAACACTGAGAGACTTAAGAGAGGTATAGAGGAAGGCATAGCTAACTCAATACTTATAAAGGTAAACCAAATTGGTACTCTAACTGAAACTCTAGATGCTATCGAAATGGCTAAGAGAGCTGGATATACAGCAGTTATATCACATAGATCAGGTGAGACAGAAGACTCTACAATAGCAGACCTAGCTGTTGCAGTAAATGCAGGTCAAATTAAGACTGGAGCACCTTCTAGAACTGATAGGGTAGCTAAGTATAACCAATTATTAAGAATTGAAGAGTTTGTTGGAGAGCAAGCTGAGTATAATGGACTTGACTCATTCTACAACCTAAAGAAATAGTGATTTCATAATAAAAACGGCTAAAATCAACATTTGTTTGTTGAAATTAGCCGTTTTTTTCTTTATGAAGATGTCGCTCTCAATAATATAATTATCAAGAATAGTTTCGAACTAGTATTATAGTGAGCCGAAAAAAGCAATAACCTTAAATAATATTATAATTACGACGAGTACTATCAGACAGGAAGAACAACCGCAGCCATCAGTTCCTTTGATAAT
>JASBZE010000034.1 GCA_029983575.1 Peptostreptococcaceae bacterium | reverse complement strand
ATCATATCTTATATTACTTGTATATAAATTTTCGTTTTTATGGTATATTTAGTATATTAGAGCTAAAGGGAGGTCGTTATGTCTAATAATTATAATATGAGAAAAAATCAAGCAAATACAAGAAAAA
This sequence comes from Peptostreptococcaceae bacterium, assembly GCA_029983575.1. Classification (GTDB taxonomy): domain Bacteria; phylum Bacillota; class Clostridia; order Peptostreptococcales; family Peptostreptococcaceae; genus JASBZE01. The sequence continues at coordinate 16,369 of JASBZE010000034.1, read as the reverse complement.
CTAGAAAAAAATCCTACTCTAGAAGAGGAAAAAGCAACTATTCAAAAATTATCGGTATCATTATAGCACTTATTGCAGTTGCTATTCCGTATTTTAAAAATCAAGATAGAGATACAAACTATCAAACTGCCCAAGTTGTCAGAGTTGTCGATGGCGATACCATAAAAGTCGATATCGACGGCGAAAAATATAAAGTTAGAATGATTGGTGTGGACACTCCTGAAACGGTACACCCCAAAAAAGGTGTGGAGTACTATGGAAAAGAAGCGTCAAATTTTACTAAAAAAGAATTGACTGACAGAACCGTATATCTACAAAAAGACGTAAGCGACACCGATAAATACGGCAGACTACTTCGCTACGTATGGCTTAAAAAACCAAGCTCAGAAAATCCTAAAGAAAATGAAATCAAAGAGAGTATGTACAATGCCATATTGGTGAGTCGAGGTTACGCAAGGGTGTTTACAATGCAGCCCGACAGTAGATACTCTGACCTCTTCCTAAGTCTAGAGAGAAATGCAAGACAAAATAGTATCGGCCTTTGGGGAGAGAGGTAAAAGTAAAGGGATATTTCTAAAAAACTTTATTAAAATTTGTATAATAAATTAAACACCCCTCCTGTTATAGTTATTATAGGCTATATCAGAAGGGGTGTAAAAAACTACAATATCTTTTCTAATATTTGTATCGCTTTGTTTACCGCTTGCGGACAAAAATCAAATAACAGACCCTTATCCATAACCTCTTTCATTTCGCTTTCAACTTGAAGGTCATATCCAAGCATATCCTTACAAATATCAGACTCGTTAAATTCAGACCATAGGCTATCAAACTCTTTAATTTTACCTACCAACTCCGCCTTCTTATCAAATTCACCCGGATTGGAGTGCCCGTACTTAAGTCCGAGCGCTAGGTATGCCCCAGTAACTGCTCCACATTTATCACTGCTAAACATACCCGCACCTAGAGGAGAAGCTATTTTTCTAGCAAATTCTTTTTCTATTCCAAGCTCATCGGCAAATCTTGATAGTACTACCTGACCACAATCTAAACCACTTTTAAAATTTTCTACCACTTCATCACATTTTTCTTTTCCAAAATTATTTTCCATATTATTCTCCAATCAAATTTATTTTACTATCGTACTCGCTTTCCAATCAATTAATTCTTATAAAACCTCTCATTATTTCATAAACTTCTGCTTTAATAATTTAGTAATTGACGTTTTTTTAGGGCTCTCATTAACTCCCATTATAATTGAGAGAGCGTGTTCGATATTTCCAATGCCCTTCGAATTGAAATTGAGTGCACAACTACCGCAGTAGGTACATATTGGCTCATCTTTTTTCCTAACTTGCTCAGAAAAGCCCCTTGCTATTTCCGGTTCACTAGACCCTGCCAAACCTCCTAGTCCACAACAGTTTACGTCTTTAAAACCTATCTCAGCATTTGGAATAAAGTATTTAATATCTTCTAATATCCTGTAGTCCTTCTTATCAGAGCAAGGAACAAAAATATTTTTTTCATCGTCACATTTTTTACCAATACCTTTTTCTCTTAAGTAGGCGAATATATTTACTACTTCGATTTCTCTTTGTAAATCCTCATTGATGCCATGTCTTAACATTTCAAAACAATTAGGACATACAGTTATAACCCTCTTGACTTCTCTATCTCTAATCATCTTTACAAACGAAGCCTTTGATCTATTGAAATCCTCCATATCGCCAGTTTCGAATACGGGTTTCCCGCAGCAATCTATAGAAAAATCAACTCCCAAATCAGAGAAAACCCTGATTACCTCTTCCGTTGTATCGGGGAATGCCCTTGGGAAATTGCAACCGAAATACACAATTTCCTCTGATTTTCTCTTAGAATTATTTCTAAAAATATATGGTGCCTTCTCAAATTTCAATATATTAAATTTGCCGGGATTTTTTAATCTGTGTTGCATTGCAACCTCTCTACCATCTAAATCCCTCGGACAAACCCACCTACATTTTCTGCATAAGAAGCATCCGAAGGTAGTTTCCGGTTTATCTGCAAACCCACTCAAACACATATCGTACTTCTCTAAAAAAGGGCAGTTTTGAGTACATAAACCACAGTGAATACAGTTGTCTCTTACGTAATCCAGGTAATCCATATCTCCATTACCCAAATCGTCGTAGTCCTCATTCTCGGAAGTACCTTCCTTATTTTTTTCCTTATCTTTTTCCGTTAATAGTTTTTCGTCCTTCACTACCTCACCTCCAAATGAACTAAAGTTTTCTATACAAGGACGCAATCTCTTGTGCTGCTTTTTTCTTATCATCGGAAAGCCTAAACTTCTGTTGATATTTTTGCATTTTCCACATAGTTTTTAGATAGCCAGACCTCCTATACCTAATATCATCAGTAATAATCTCAGAGTCGATCATAAAAACATCCATCCCAATGTCCTTAGCTCTAATCGACAAATCATAATCTTCCATAATAGGAATATTTGAAAATCCACCAAGCCTTTCAAAAGTTGATTTAAAAATAAACATACCCTGATCTCCAAAGGCTATTTTTCTCTTCCTTACACGAAAACTAGACATATATGAACAAATTTTCATTATTAACTTTTTCGAATCGAACCTTATCTTAAGACATCCAATGGCATTTTCTCTAGCACTGTTTTCTATGTTGATTATCGTGTCTGGACCAATGTAAGAATCCGCGTGTAGAAAGAATAAAATCTCTCCCCTAGATACTTTAGCCCCGGCATTCATCTGATTGGATCTTCCTTTTTCTGACACGATTAAAGAAAATTTATCGTCATTTTTAATAATTTCATCGATTTTTCTAACAGTGTTATCCTGACTATTTCCGTCTACAAATATTACCTCATGCTCGCCCTTTAGCTTAACCAAACACTCAAGCAATCCATCTATTCGCTTTTCTTCATTGTAGACTGGTATAACTATACTTACCTTTATTTTTTCCATTTTTTAGCACCCCAAGTCGAAAGGACTATTAAAAGTACCATAAATACACAAGCTATAAAGAAATCTTTTGAATATATATTGTCAGACTTATCCCCGAGATTTAAGAAAACGACCGTTCCTGGAATAATCCCCAAAACAGAAGCCAACATGTAATCTCTAAACTTCATATTGGTAAGACCGGCTCCGTAATTTATTATATTATATGGAACCAGCGGAATTAGCCTCAGTAAAAATATATAGAAAAAACCCCTTCTCTCACTGCTATTTAGGATATTTTTGCCGGTTTCTCCGAGATTTCTTTCAACCAAGTTTTTGATGTAATCCCTAGCTGTATACCTCGCCAACAAAAACATGATCATACAATTCATTCCTGCTCCAATCAAAGTGTATATTGTGCCGTCTATGAGTCCAAAAGCTATACCACCGGCGAGCGCTAAAACTGGAACCGGAAAGAAAAATATAGGAAGTACTGTAAACATCAAAATATAAACCAGAGGGGCAAACTTCCCAGACTCTAGAACTATTCTCTTTATCTCGCTTTGAGGCAAGAGCTTAAATACCGCAATCGTAGCTAGAATTATCAGAGCTATAATTCCAAGCTTTACAATTTTTGGCGGTCCGCTCTCTTTTGAATCCTTTTTATGTTCAATTACCTTCACATCAGCAATTTCTTTATTTTCTTCCTCTTCTTCTTTTTTGTCTTTCTGAGGTTTATTGGCAGTTTTTTCCTCATCATCCAAATTATTTTGTCTATAATTATCAAGTAATTTTTTCTCATCTTTTTTTACATTTCCTCTGAAGTTCTCTCTATCCAAAGTCTCACCTCTCCTTCTTGGATTTTAAAAATATTTAAATTCAATTTGTAAATTCAACCCTTTTTCCTACACCATGCCATCAATAAATTCATCTATCATATCAAGAAAATCAATCTCCAAATATGCACAAATCTTATTGTATGTGTAATCGTCTTTTAATACTCTATCGACGCTGTTATATTCTACAAAAGCCATAGAGCACCACGTAATCCCTCTAAGACAAGTAAAAACCAAGTACTTATAGAACCTACTTCTATCAAGTGGGGCAAATCTTTCATAAACATCTAGGAATTTTTCTATTCCGGCCCTGTCAAATATCTTATCCGTCTTCCAAAAGGTTGTCGTAGGTGCTATAAAATGAGCAATATCCTGCTCAGGATCAGAAATTATAGGTTTTTCCCAATCAATGACGAAACTATCCTCTTTACCATCGCCGATTATAAAATTCCTGTTATTTAATTCGGTGTTTATAATCCTAGGATTTAAAATATCATCATCAATCCCAAGATTTAATATCCTATCGAGCAAACTCCTTATTTTTTTCTCAACCTCTATATTTTTTCGCTCATATCCTTCATAATGAGAAAACATAGATTCAAACTCCTCATACATAGCTCTAAAAGGCTTATCTGCCCTTACCAAGCCGATGTTGTCGTTTGGCTCTTTATTGTGAATCTTAGCCAATAAATAAGCTCCTATTTCCATATCTTTGTCATAATCAAGAGGTCTTCCCTTTAAAAACTCCATTGACATCACACCGTAAGGAATAAACTCTCTAGAGTCGTCGTACCAGTAAACCCTCGGTGTAACTCCCGTATCTTCCAACTCCTTCAATGCTCTAAACTCATATTCGATTTGATTTTCTAAATTCATCTGGCTTCCCATATTGATACGAAAAACCTTCTTCTTTCCTGAAAGCGGGTCTCTGTAGGTATAGTTCAAATTGTACTCCCCACTTCCTAGCTCACTCACCTCATCAACTCCCAGGTAACTAGAAAAAAGATCCTCCTTAGTGTCAATATCTCTAAGTGAATTCAACACCCTGTATCTAAATCCCAAATCTTCAAATCTTGCTACAGTATTGTGAAATACGCTTGAATGACCGTAATCCATGCTTTCAAAAGCCGAGATAATATCACTTTCACTACCAATATTAAAACCTATCAAACAATATCCCCCATCATAGGTAGGAGAGATGACAACCTGTGTATCGCTATTGGTATCTGATAAAAACTCCAACTCATCAAGGGCCCTCGTAATATATTTTGAACTTATGTCAGGTATGTCACTACCAAAAAGTACAACCCTCTCATATCCATTCCTATAGGCGTGAATAATCGAGTCCCTCATCCTGACTCCTAGGTCCTCTTCTTTAATAAACTCATCTTGGGAAACTAATGTCAGCCTATTTCTTAGGTTGTTTAGAACCTTCCCTTCCTCGTCAATCGCACAAGTCATAGGGATTTTATCTTCTGTGACAAAAGATTCATCGAAATTATCATAAGTGTCGATATCTGCAATACTCTCAAAAATAAGCTCTTCAATTTCTTTTTTCTTATCTCCGGGCGTATATGAAACTATCACGTCAATATCGGTGTTTATTGATTCAAATATTAATTTTTTTAGCATCTTCTCAGAAAAAATAGCACATTCTTGTTTTGTCAAAAAATCCATCAGCCTAGTCTTAGTCTTCCCAGGTTCAGGATATCTAGTAAATAATATGACTGCTTCCATCGACTCACCTCCTAGTTTAATTATATGATAATCTAATAAATAATAAAACTTTTTTCTCACAAATCGCTATGACAGCTTATACATTTTTTAATAAATTTAAGACTATATCCATAAATTAAAAGGACACAAAACCATGTTTAAATAGGTATTTGCGTCCTTTTACTACGCTGTAATCATCACTGAAAAATTACAGCAATTATTTTTCTAGAGCGTAATTATATTCTTTAGTTCCTTCGATAGAATTAAATATTTGCTCATACCCTTTATCTGTAAGTTCTTTAGCAACAGCTGAAGACTTGTTTCCTGTAAAGCAGTAAAGTGCTATATCTTTATCTTTTGGCAATTTATCAAGGTTTTCTTCAACCTTATCAAAAGGAATATTTATAGCGCCTTTAACATGACCTTCCTTGTAATCTGCCTCAGGTCTAACGTCAACTATCAAAGTTTTTCCGTCATTAGCTCTTTCTTCAAGCTCTTTACCAGTTATATCAGTATAAGTTACTAGATTAGAGTACTTATAAGTCTTAACGCCTTCTGCATTAGTTACATCTGGATATCCAGCCTTAACTAGAATGTCTGCAGCTTCCCCACTCTTCTTACCTGAATTACAGTAAAGAATTATAGGTTTTTGTTTGTAAGCGTCTAGTACAGAAGCATCTTCTTTGATCTTTGCCAAAGGTACGTTAATTGCGTGAATTACGTGTCCTGCCTTATACTCTTCTGCATCTCTAACGTCAACAACCAATACCTTGTCTTTTTTCTCTTTGTCGTTTTGAAGAGCCTCAAGGTCAGCTCCTTTCATCTGTTTAACTTCTGCTGCCTTAGTTTCTTCCTTGCTTTGATCTTGCTTTTGTTCTTGTTTTTGTTCTTCCTTAGGTTGTTCTTGTTTTTGAGAACAAGCTCCCATGAAAAGTGATGCGCAAAGAACAGCGCTTAGAGTTAGTGCTTTTGATTTTGCTAGTTTCATAATATCCTCCAATTTATTAAACGTTACCTTAAGTATATCATACATAAAAAAACTATAGTTAGAAAAAATCCAACTATAGTTATTTTTTATATTATCTTTTTTATTATAGTTTTTTTAAATATATCATCGTATGAAGAATCGCTTCAAATTTATTAAAACCTAGACGTTTATATCTCTTCTACAGAAGACTATCATAGCAAGGATGTATAGCAAAATACCAACTCCTGCAAGTATCGCTATAGATATTAAAGCGTCTTGATTCATAGCTATAAGTTCATTTATCTTAAATAATCCAAGAGGAGTGAACTTATCTACTGACTCTAAATTTTTATTTGATCCCGCCATCATGTGAATGATGACAAATAATAGAGGAAGACCTGTTCCAAGTATCATAGCATGTTTTACCTCGCTGAAAATACATGAAGCAAAAAAGCAAATTCCTCCAAAAAATATCTGTACACACAATAGCCCAAGGTTTAATGTTAAAAATCTCAAAATATCTAAATCTCCAGGGAAAAATACAGCACTTGTAATTATTTGAACTAATGCTATATAAACAACCAAGATTATCAGACAAACTATCATATAAATAGCTTGAGTAAACACTATCTTAAATCTACTCATATCAGTAGATATTAGAAAATCCATCGAACCATCATCTATATATTTTACGACTAGCCTGTTGGCAACGATCATACTGAAAATAAGAGGTAGTATGATCAATATAAATCCATAGAGGTATGTTCCCAAAAACTCCGCCAAATTAGTAGGAGGTTTATTCATAGAAAATGCCCCCATAACACCTGGCATAGTCTTTTGATAGTCGGTGAGTATCTTAGCTAGTGCTGGCTCATACATATAATTTGTCATAAAAGTATACAAGGTCATAATCAACGCTATTATTAAAAATAACCCCGCATTGCTTTTGACATTCCTATTATACAATGCTCTATTCATCTGCCTCACCTCCGAAATACTGAAGGAATAATTCCTCTAGATTTATTTTATGAACGTCAATGTCAATTATTGAGTAATTTGACAACTTGCTGAGAAGGCGTGTTACCTCACCCTGCATCCTATACTCTATATTGGCACCTTGACGAATGGCACCTTCTACGCTACTTTCAAAATCAATAGCATCTTTCTCATACTTAAACTGAATGTCAAACACCTTGACCTTATTTTTTCTAATCTCAGAAATATCCTCAAAAGCAACAAGACGCCCTTCTTTGATAATAGCAACTTTGTCACAAGTCTTAGCTACCTCGTCAAAAATATGAGAAGAAATGAAAATCGTCTTTCCCTCCTGCTTTAACCTAGCTATTAAATCGACAAATTTCTTTTGCATAATAGGGTCTAGACCAGTAGTAGGCTCATCAAAGACAATTACATCTGGATCGTGAAGCATAGCATTTACAATAGCCAATTTCTGCTTATTCCCCTTAGACATCTTTTTAATCTTTAGAGAAGTATCTAACTCAAACTCTTCGATAAGCTCATTTGCAGTCTGCATACTCTCTAAATCCCTGATATCAGCAATATAATTTAAAAACTTATCGCCGTTCATCTCTTCAAAAAATGCTACATCACTAGGTACATAACCCAAGAAGTCATTTATTCTATGCCTATTATTGAATGCGTGCATTCCCTCAACTGTAATATGACCCTTATCCAATTTAATAAAAGCAGTGATCGCCCTGATTGTAGTTGTCTTACCAGCTCCATTTGGACCTAAAAAACCTACTACCTCACCTTTTTTTATGGTCATATTTATATCAAAAATTCCTCTTCCCTTGCCGTAATTCTTAGTAGCGCCTTTAATCTCAATAATCCTGTCAGATTTAAAATTAGATTCATACTTTCTTTTATTTCTGTACAGATCCGCTATTTCTTCCTCATCCATAATTCCTTCGTCACCAGAAAAATCGCCCTTAGCTACTCTGAACTCCTCCGTTTTAAACTCTCCCTCTTTTATAGTCATATCTGTGTTATCATTAACTAGACTTTGAGAATTTTCAGTTGTCACTTTAGACTTTTCATCTTCGTATAAAAGTCCCTGCTCAGCCAAAACATCCTCCTTAGTCTTGATAAAGTCACTTTCTGAAGGGATATGATTTCTATTATCTTCCTTCATAATTACCCCCTTGTTATATATAATTATAATTTCTCAACTCGATTAATAAATACTAAAGTCTCATAAAACCTTGAATCATAGTATTGCTATCTATCAACTTAGACACATCTCTAAACTTCTTAGCTGACGTGTCCAAATGCTCCATAGCCTTAGTAAAATAAAAATCATCCTTTGACACCATAAACTTAAGACTGTAGTCAGCAGTATCTTCAACCTCTGCAAAAACATCCGCCATCTGTGTAGCTATATCTAACTGTGGACCTCCAACAATAAACATAATCCCAATCTCTGTCATAGCTATACCACTGAGTAGGGCACCCGTCTTTACCTCCAGCAACGACTCAACTATATCAGTGCTGTCTTCATTTGCATAGTCGATAGATGAAAGCATCTTTAAAAACTCCTTGTACTTTTCCATCGTGTCATTTAAAACCTTAGTATATTCTTCTAAAATATTTCTAAGCTTTTGAACCCTCGAACCACCGCTTCTCTTAACGGTATATGAGAGAACCAAAGCCGATATAATAATTGCCAATCCAATAAAAATATTCGTATCCATAACATACCTCCATTAACAGTATACCATGAATTTACACTAAATTCATCACAAATAAAAACAAATAGAATATTAATTGCTTGTATTATCAAATTAGTGGTATTATTATGTTATAGCCATAATTTGAATTATAATGAAATATGTAACAGGAGGAAAGACATTATGGATTGGTTTTTAAGTTTAAATAGCGTAACACAAGCACTCATAGGGACCTTGTTCACATGGTTTATGACCGCCCTAGGAGCTGCGATGGTGTTCTTCTTTAAAGAGATAAACCAGAAAGTATTAAATGCAATGCTTGGATTTGCTGCCGGAGTAATGATAGCGGCAAGTTATTGGTCATTACTTGCACCGGCAATAGACATGGCTTCAGAACAAGGTAGGGTCGCGTGGATTCCCGCAGCTGGAGGATTTTTAGCTGGAGGAATATTTTTATGGGTAGTCGATAAAATAATGCCCCACCTTCATTTAAATGAAGATATAGAGCATGCAGAAGGTATAAAAACAAACTTTGGAAAATCTGCCCTATTGGTTTTTGCCATCACACTTCACAATATACCAGAAGGTATGGCAGTCGGGGTAGCATTTGGTGCAGTTGCCAATCAACTCGGTTCAACAGCTACAGTAATGGGTGCAATCGCCTTGGCGATAGGTATAGGGATTCAAAACTTCCCAGAAGGAGCCGCAGTTTCCATACCACTTAGGAGAGAAGGAAACTCTAGAATGAGGAGTTTTATGTACGGCCAAGCATCAGGAATAGTTGAGCCAATGGCTGCCGTAGTTGGAGCCTATGCAGTAACAGTTGCTACAAACATACTTCCATTTGCCCTCTCATTTGCAGCAGGAGCAATGATATACGTAGTTGTAGAGGAACTAATACCAGAAGCACAATCAGGACATGATACTCACTTCTCAACACTCGGAGTGATGGTGGGCTTTGTCGTAATGATGATATTAGACGTAGCCCTTGGATAAGTTTTTATGGAAAGTATTAAAGGATAATTAATAGCCGTTCACACACTTGCAGGCGAGCTGAGTTTAGTTCACGGCTATATAATTATCCTTCTTTTTTCAGATTTTACTTATCCAAGATATCGCTATGTGGTGAGGAGTCGATTTGTTGGTAAATTAGTAACTTCTTGAGTTTTTAAAAAATAGGGGTAATAAATTAGACGTAAGAGTAACTCAGCTCCTCTGCGATCGAGCGTTGACTGCTTATTTCCCCTTGCATCTCCAAAAAATTTGCTGATGAATTAGTAACTTCTAAAGTTCACACATAAAAGGGGTAATGAATTAGACATAAGCGTTAACTATTTCCCCCGTCTCACCTAAGTTTGTTGGTGAATTAGTAACATTAAAGTTTAATAAAAAAGGGACAATGAAATAGACGTAAGCGTAACTCAGCTTGCCTGCAAGTGAGCGACGTCTATTCATTGACCCTTATTCCTCAAGAAAGTCAAATGTTACCTAATTCCAACAGCAAACTTCCTAATATTGTAGAGAGGCTCAACTACACTTCTCTTTTTCCAATATTTCAACGGCTGTCTTCTATTGCTGTTATTATAAGGATCTGATATATGGAACGAATCTGTTTTGCTATCATATCCATCAACCAAAATAACGTGGTTATTTCTCAAATACCTAGTACTCTTTCCTTCTATATTAAAATTTCTGAAGTAAGCAGGTGCCCAGTGAAGCGTAACATATATAACGACCGGATTGCCTTGAAGAACTTGTTTCTTTACCTCTTCCATACTAGCGCCTTCCATGCTGAAGACATCTCCATACTTCTTTCCATATTCACTAAGTGGCTTAGGATTTATAGTAGTTCTCAAAGTTTCTGAAGGTCTATAAGGAGAACCAACATAGCCTTTTTGTGGATTTGAGCTGTGTTTAGGCATCTTATCCAAAAACTCCCTCAAACCAACATTTTTTGCATATCCTTTAGCCTTTAATCCCATTAACAAAGATGTTGGCTCGCAACCAACTGGAGCGTAGACAGGATATAGCTGACTTATGTATGGAGTGTTTATCACCCTACTCTTCGGTAGCGAATTTGCAGGATTAACTACAATATTTGTGTTAGACGTACTGTTTGGCTTCGGATCAGGTTTAATATCCCTCAAATTACCTTTTAAAAGCTCCTCAACATCCTTTTTTACTCCATCACTTACAGATCCTTGGGCCCCAATTACATATACATTGTCAATTTGTCCCCTCTTAGCAAGTATAAATTCCCTGACTTCTTCCTCTAACTTACCTCTCTTAGTCAACAATATAGGAGCGTGTTTGTACTGCGATAATGCTGAAGCACTCAATGCATCTGCGAAATTTTCTCCAGAAGCTATGATTACATCTCTGAAATTCTCATCCTGCTTCGCTATTTGTAATGCAGTTAAGTACCTATTATCTCCATTTATCCTATTTACCTTGTTATTTGTATAATTTTCAAGATCCTTTAAAATATTGTCGCTTACAGTAGATCTACCTCCGACTACAACTGCTTTTTTAAGAGATGAATTTTTTACATATCCCTCAGTAATAGTAGGAAGTGCATTTTTTTTAGTAAGTAATATATCTTTGAATCCCCTGTGGTAAAGATAAGAACCAGCCAGCGCATCCGGGTACATTTCACCTGAAACTACTGCCGTATCCCTAGCAATCACCTTTGTTTTAGAGTCCTTATCCACCTTTGAATTTATGTACTCATTTGCTCTTACATTTGTCTCGTACCTGTCAACACCTGCGAATACAACGACTTTACTTCCATTTGCATCGGCTTTTCCAATAGCAGTCTTTTCCAAAACCTTGGCATTTTCTATCATACCGGCACCAAGGAAAAGAAACTTATTATATCCATTTAGATTTAGCATCTTACTAACATCATCAGAAGTTCTGTCCTTTATCAAAACAATAGGTCTTTTCCCTTCAGAAAGAGAAATTGCACTGAGGGCATCAGCAAAAGTCTTTGAGCCTCCAGCAAATATAATCTCATTAGACTTATTGAAAAGTCCGGCTATTTTTATGGAAGTTTCATATCTATTCTTCCCACCTATCCTAATAACGTTATGCTTAGCTACACTATTTACTTTGTTTTCGTTAGTGGTATCACTTTTTTTATCGTCGGTTTTAACAACTACATCTTGCTTTGTATCGGATGAGCCTTCCTTTTTGGCAGCATCATCTTGTACCTTAGCATTATCAGACTTAATCTCAACTTGATTTGTAGAGGAATTTTCGTCTTTCAAACCCTCTTTTTTTAAATTCCCATCGCCTATTTCAGTTACATTTTTCACTTCATCTGCTAGAACACTTAGAGGAAGTGATGACACACACATAGTAGAAACCATTACAGTACTGATTATTTTCTTAGCTTTCATCGTATTATCCCTTCATATTTTATTTTTATTATTTAGTAATACACTTTAACAATTAATTTAAAAAAACAAATCCATCAAAATTCTGTAATAGAATCAAGTCACTACACAAAAATACTAAAAAAGAACTTCGATGAATCAACTTAATTCTATCACAAATATAAAAAAATATAAATAACAAAATTTTAATTCCTGCTTTAAATCTTTATAGAATTTACTAGAACTCATTCCAAAAATATAATTCATAAATTTTTAGTGATAACTTTTTTTATAAATAATTGTTATATAACTATCCATTCCACTTATATCAAATAAAAGGTGATGATCAGAATAGAATTACCTATTCTCTAACATCACCTTTTATTTTATCTATTTCCCATTATCAGTATCATCTTTTTTATCTTGTTTATTATTTAAAGGCTCTTTTACCACATCTTCAATCAGCCTTGATAAATCTACTGCATTTTTTGAGGTGATTACAGCTTTTCCAGTCTTTTGTTCTATTTCTTTTCTTGCATTTCCTGCCACACTTCCCCCCTCTTTAGCAACATTCTTATTTTCTTCCAAACCTTGTGGATTTGTCGTTTTAGTCAGCTCTGTTGTTGTAGCTTCTGCAAGCATGTTAAGGACTATTTCAAGTGTCGTCATATTGTCCCTTAGATTTTCTTTTTTTAGCCCTTTTAGATTTTTGTATCCTCTTGTTGTCATTCCTGACCACGCTTTGGTTATTTCATCGGTAAGAATTGCATATTCAATGCCTTTTTCAATTCCATGATCATCCCAAGCATCGGTTAACTCTTTTCTGACTTGAATAGATTGAAGTCTTTGATTTATCCACTCACGTGTATACCCTTTCTCCAGATAAGTTTCTAAAGCTCTGTCAATCGTAAGTTCAGGATCTATAATTTCATCAATTCGTTCTTTTCCTACCTCAGCAAGCCATAATTTAAATGGCTCTGCCTTAGGGGATGGTATTGATTGTATAATACGAAAAATACCTTGCATATTAGCTACATCAGTTAAACGCATTTTTCCATCTTTTGCCTTCATTTTCAACTGCTTACAAATTGTAAGCGGTTCATTTCCCTCTTCTTTTAATCTTTTTTTTAATACAGCCCAATAGGTACTGGCTCCTCTTGCATTTTTTTGCTCCGTTAAAGCTCCAACTACATCAACGACTGAAAAATACCATTCCTCTTTTTCTTCGTCCCAAGCGGTTCGTATCTCTTTATTTTCATATAGTTTTATTTCGTCCATATTGACACCTCCCTATTTTATAGATGGCAAGCAAAAATAGTGTAAGTGATCCTTTTTCGATGGACCACCCACACTAATAATTATAAAATCTATTTTTATTAATATAGCTCTTAAAGATTTTTACCTCGTATTTTATAAGTCTCAAAGTCACTATCTAACCATTACAGCAAATTTTCTAAGCTCGTAAATCGATTTAACAACTGCCTTAGATTTCCAGTAAAAATAGCTTTTAAACTTATTAATAGTATTTAGAGGATCTGCAAATAATATCTGATCTCTGTTTTTATCATAACCAATGGCCGCTACACAATGGTTATTTGCAAAACCATTGTGTGCCTTTCCATCGTAATAATACTTGTAATTACGAGGTTTCTGCCAACCAATTGTATTCCACATCAGAACTGGATTACCTCTTTTAATTTCTGTAATTATATTATCTGTAGAATATCCAGATACATCTACTACATCCCCATATTTTCTCGCATAATTTGCTAGAGGCGCCGGATTAATTGTAGTGTATCTATTTTCAGCCTTATATGGAGATCCAACAAATCCGAGATTTGGATTGGCTGTTGTCTTAGGCATTTTATCTAGAAATTCCTTTAAACTTACATCCTTTGCATACCCCTTTGCCTTTAGAGCCATAAGCATTGACGTTCCCTCGCATCCGACTGGAGCATATAGTGGATACAGTTGACTTATGTAAGGTGTATTTATCCTGTAAACACCGTTTTTTACAATGAAATTCGGATTATTTCCCGGTGTATTTGAGTTAGTATTATTCGAATTAATAGGCGTAACATTGTTAGGGTTTTGTGAGTTAGTTGGATTATTCGGGTTAGTATTATTTGAATTGTTTGAACTTGTGTTATTTGAATTTGAGTTCGGTCTAACCTTAGGCGTAAATTTACCTGTCTTAAATATATCAGTTATCTCATCTTCAACACTTGTCTCAATCGAACCCAATCCTCCAATAACATACACCCTTTTTATACTTACTAAATTTTCTTCCATATACTTTCCGACATAAGAATTTAGATATTTCTTGTTAGTTAGTAGTATTGGAGCGTCGATGTTTTGTGCAAAGGCAGATGCACTTAATGAATCTGGAAAGTTCTCTCCTGTCGTGATTACAATAGAGTCATTTAAACCCTTCATCTGAGCTATTTTAACTGATGTTTCATATCTGTCCGTTCCTTTTAACACATTAGGATAATATCCACTGGTATTTTTTATCTCTCCTAATACCTTTGAAGAAACCGAACCACTTCCCCCTGCAACAATTCCTTGTGATTTTTTCTTTGAAATTTTCACTGCTACGGTTTTAGGTAGTGCACCTTTCCTAGTTAAATAAATAGATGAATTTCTTGATTTAGTTAGTACCGCTGCGGATAATGCATCTGGGTAGTTTTCTCCGCTGGCGATTATATAACCGGGCTTATTTGAAGCTTCTGACACATTAGCAGAGGTTTCATATCTATCAGAACCTTGAAATCTCTGAACCTCATAACCCATATTTATGACCTGTCCCTCTACATTCTGGTCAATAGAAGAGTATCCCCCAATTATTATGACTTTTTTTGGATTAATCCTCTTGATTTCTTCCACTGCACTTTGAGATAATGAGCTTTTGTTAGTAAGAAGCAATGGATTTTTTCCATCAGTAATCGAGGAGGCACTAAGTGCATCTGCGTAATTTTTAGAAGAAGCCAATATCACGGTAGCCCCTGATTTAGCAAAATTTCTACTCACTTTTACAGCAGTTTCTATACGATCTACTCCTGAAATCCTAATTAATTCCCTTCTATCATTTTTTTCATCTTTTTTATCGTTGTTGGAATTACTATTAGAAATTACACTATCTCCATTAATATTATCATTCTTATCGCCTTTTAAATTATCCTTGACCTCTTTATCGCTTCTGTTATCAATCTCCACAACATCTGGAGCTGTCTTTATGAAATTTACATCTCCTGTTTTATTATCATATTTCCTATATGAGCTATCCTTTCCAAATAAATCGTCACTATTGTACTCAGACTTATATTCTTTATTATTAATTTCTTCCACAGCCCTAGAGCTATCCGCAAAAGATATACTCTCATTTAAAATCATGCCTGAAGATAAGGTTACACAAAATGTAACAGCTATTATCTTTTTAATAATATTCTTTTTCAATTTATCACCCCTTCCAATATATTTTAACAAAAAACCTTCTCACAAACAATACTAGAAACCACTATTTGAATTTATTATCCTAGTTATCTAATATTATTTGAACATATTTTAAAAATGCTTTTTTGATATTTAGTACTTATTCTATTATACAGCAGAATTGACATGTTTTCTATTTTCAAGTAAAAAAAGCGTTGAGAGAAAAACTATCCGTCTTAAGACGTAAATTTTTCTCATCAACGCTATATATTATGCTGATATTATTCTATAATATTTGCTACAACTCCTGAAGCAACTGTTCTTCCACCTTCTCTGATGGCAAATCTCAGTCCTTCCTCAACACATATTGAGTTGATTAGGTCTACTTCGATTGTTACGTTAT
>JASBZE010000033.1 GCA_029983575.1 Peptostreptococcaceae bacterium | reverse complement strand
ATTAAAGGGTGGGTGATTAGATGTTTTCGGTGCCGTCAACGACTTATGTTGAAGAGGTAATGGATAGAAACTTTGATACTTTATTGGATTCAGATCTAATTGGATATGCGTTTGACAAGATGATTTCATCGGATGTTAGGGCTATGCTAGTAAAAAATGAAGAGGGAGAGTACGTCGGTCTTCTTTCTCTAAAAAATATTCAAAGGCAAGGAAAGGTCTACAGGAGACTTCAAGATATCAGTAACATGATTAGAGTCAAAGATGTGATGATTTCAGATATAATAAAAACGCATGTAGGAGTCACCCTAAGAGATTGTAGAAATTCTATGATCGAAAATGATGTAGGTATGCTGCCTGTTGAAAACGACAACGGAGATATCATTGGCATTATTGACAAGGATCACCTAAGAAACCACTATTATATGAAAAGGGAGGATTATGCTACTACCCTTGAACACATTATGGGGGAGATTAAAGAGGGAATATCTGCTATAGATGTAAATGGAGTTGTAATTTTATGGAATAAGTTTATGCAGGAACGTTATTCTATTAGCTCTGAGGAGATAGTCGGAAAAAAGATGAGCGATTTTTTGGAGGATACTATTTCTGAGAGAGTGCTTAGGACTAGGATAAGTAAGAGTGATATATATTACGTCCACCAAAAAAACGGCAAGGATCTTTACGGTTTAGTTCATGCCAATCCCATTTACTACAGAGGTGAATTCGTAGGAGTTGTCTGTACAGAGATAGATGTTACCGAAGCTCAAAATTTATCTAGAGAGCTTGAAAAGACTAACGAGAGAATTAAATACCTTCAAGATGAGGTCAAATTTTTGAGTAAGGGAGTTTTTGACAATATTTTAGGTAAGAGCTATAAGATAGAAAAGGTAAAGAATATGGCTAAGCAAGTGGCTAAGACCAACAGCTCCATATTTATTTGGGGAGAGAGCGGTACCGGTAAGGAGGTATTCGCTAGGGCTATTCACGAATATTCTGAGAGAACGGGTCAATTTGTACCAGTCAATTGTTCTGCTATTTCAAGTGAGCTATTTGAAAGTGAGTTTTTCGGTTATGAAGAAGGTGCTTTTACAGGTGCTAGAAAAAAAGGCAAGCCTGGATTTTTTGAAATCGCTAAAGGCGGTACTTTATTTTTAGATGAGATTGCGGATATGCCACTATCCATGCAGGCTAAACTTTTAAGGGCGATTCAAGACAGGGAGATAAGAAGAGTTGGCGGTGAGGACGTTATAAGTGTCGACGTCAGAATCATATCTGCTACCAATAAAGACCTAGAGCAAATGGTTAACGAAGAACTTTTCAGGGAGGATTTATACTACAGGCTAAATGTCTTAGAACTCAGGATACCTCCTTTGAGGGAGAGGCGAGAAGATATTGGAATTTTGATCTACAGTTTTTTAGATGAACAGAGAAAAGAAAATGACAAGCCTTTTTTGAAATTGTCTAAGGATGCCTTTAGAGCGCTCGAGGAGTACAATTGGAAGGGGAATGTCAGGGAGCTTAAAAATACTATTGAAAATATAGTGGTGCTAGCTACTTCGAATGTGATTGAGTACGATGAACTTCCTTCTATTATAAGGGAAGGTGTTGAATCTAGAAATAAAAAAGAGGAGTATCCTCTAGATATAAACGAGGCGATAAAGAAGCTCGAAGTAAAAAACATTACTAAGGCACTAAAGATGTCTGGAGGCAATAAGGCAAAGGCGGCAAAGATATTGAATATTCCTAGGACGACCCTGTATTATAAGTTGGATCAATATAATATAGATTAAATTTATATAATGTTAAAAAGATATATAGTAATTTAACAAACTTGTGTCTAAAAACAGACACAAGTTTGTGTTATAATGGGGATAAATAGAAATATATCAAAAACAATACCGTCAAAGTCTTGTAAAAATATAGTAAAATAATCTAACCAGTCTAAATTTAGACATATGACGAAATTTAGACTAATGTGTAAAGTTTTTGAGCGAACGTAATTAAACGTTGATATTTCAATAAAAACATCAAATTAACCGATGTAGTACATATTGTATACATGAATACCCAAGAATTTTAGTCAGAAAATCGACACATTTATATAAAAAATAACAATGTTTTCGTTATATTTTTGTGATTTGAGACATATCGGAGTTTTATTTAAAAGATTTTTTTGGCGTAAACCTATTTTAAAGTAATCTTCTAATCATTGATAAGTATATGGTTATGGCGTGTATGTTATTTTGTTTATCTATAACTACTGCCCTGATATTTTTATTGTTGGCACACAAGTTGCTTTATTAATAGGTGTATGAATATCGCCAAAAAGGAGGGTGATTACCATAGTTTTAAAAATTGGCTTAAGACAACACGTCGGAGCACCCTGTTCACCGCTTGTAGAAGTTGGACAAGCAGTGAAAAAAGGTGAATATATAGCTGGACCTCAGGGTCTTGGAGCTAGAATTCACTCAAGTGTGTATGGGGTTGTCGAAGAAATAACAGACGAGTATATTGTCATCAAGGCGGATGAGGATCAGCCAGAGGAGTTTGTACAGATTCCAGAAACTGACGATATGCTTGAAGCAATTGAGTTTGCTGGCGTTGTAGGAGCCGGTGGAGCGGGATTCCCCGCACATGTGAAGCTTAAGGCAGATCTTACCGGTGGTTGTGTTATCGCCAACGCGGCTGAATGTGAGCCGATCCTAAAACACAACATTGAATATCTGGAAAATCATCCAGATGAACTTGTCAGAGGCGTTAAGTACATGATGGAAATTACTAAAGCCGATAAAGGTTATATAGCTATTAAGCCACATCATACTAAGGCTTTGATAGCTCTAGGTAAGGCATGTAAGGATGAACCAAACATAAGCCTTAAGTACCTTCCAAATATGTATCCAGCTGGTGACGAGAGAGTTATCGTTAGGGAATTGCTAGGTGTTGAATTACAACCTGGTCAACTTCCTCTTGAAGCACATGCTGTTATCTCTAACGTAGAGTCTATAAAGAACATGGTCCGTGCAATAGAGCAAAGAAGACCTGTAATAACTAAAGACGTTACCGTTGCAGGTAGGGTTAAGGATAATGATGCTACTTCAGGAAAGGTATTTATGGATGTTCCAATAGGAATGCCAGTGTCTAAGTACATAGAACTCTGTGGAGGAGTTAATGAGCCTTATGGAGAAATCCTGATAGGAGGTCCTTTCACAG
Source organism: Peptostreptococcaceae bacterium (assembly GCA_029983575.1). Taxonomy (GTDB): domain Bacteria; phylum Bacillota; class Clostridia; order Peptostreptococcales; family Peptostreptococcaceae; genus JASBZE01. The sequence continues at coordinate 13,963 of JASBZE010000033.1, read as the reverse complement.
GAAAACACGGAGAATTAGACGCTCCAGTAACAAAGCTTGTTGGTGGAATAGTAGTTACTAATCCATTTATGCAAGAAAAGAGAAAATTAGGTGTAATAGCTTGCGAATGTGCCGCACAAGAACCAAGACTTGAAGAAATTGCTGCGATGATGGGAGCGGAGGTAGTTGCTGAAGAGAAGTGCAAGAGAATGGTACAAGATAAAAACGGCAGGTACAGATGCGATCTTCCAGGAATTTGTCCAGGTCAAGCGGAAACAGTTCTCAAGCTCAAAAGTCAAGGTGCAGAAGCATTGTTGATTGCCAACTGTGAAGACTGAACTAATACAGTCATGAAAGTGGCGCCTAGGTTAGGTTTGCCAGTATACCACAGTACAGATCACTCGCTTCGTGCAGCTGGACATAGATTATACAGAAAGAAAAAATAATTAGGAGGTAAATTTGCTATGTCAATTACAGTAGAAACTGCAAAAGCCCATGCAAATGATCCAGCAGTTAGTTGCTGCAGATTTGAAGCGGGTACAATCATCGAACCGTCTAATTTGGAAGACCCAGCTATATTCCCTGATCTAATCGATTCAGGTCTGCTAGAAATTCCAGAAGACTCACTAACAATCGGTCAGGTTTTAGGAGCAAAACTTACTGAAACAGTTGATGCTTTAGTAAGCTTAAGCCCAAAGAACGTTGACGGATATTCAGCAGGTGAAGAAGCACCAGCTGAAGAAGCAGAAGCACCAGAGGCAGCACCAGTTCAAGGTGTAGAGCCAGTTGCATCAGTTCAACCAGTAGCTCCTCTAGCAGGAAACTCTGGAACAATTAAGATCCACATAGGTGAAGGTAGAGATATCAACCTTGAAATACCTGTTGGATACGGCGGATCTGCAGGACAAGCTCCAGCAGAAGCTCTACAAGCTATCCAAGCAGCAGGTGGAGATGCAGTAGTAGCACCTTTAGCAGATGCTCCAGAAGCAGCTGAAAAAGAAGATGTAAAAGTTATAAGAACACTTACTAAAAAATACTATAAGATAGATAAAGTTGAGTTTGGTGAAAAGACTGAGATCAAAGGAACTACACTTATAATCAGAACTCCAGAAGAAATTTGTAAGGAAGCTGTTGATACTGAAGAACTAGTTCTAGATATGAAACTAGACATCATAACTCCTGACAGATATGACGAGTACTCAGAAGCAGTTCTTGACCTTCAACCAATCGCTACTAAAGAAGAAGGCGACCTAGGAGAAGGTGTGACAAGAGTTATAGATGGTGCTATAATGGTACTAACAGGTACAGATGCTAATGGCGTACAAATAGGTGAGTTCGGTTCTTCTGAAGGACCTTTCACTCAAACTATGATGTGGGGTAGACCAGGTGCAGCTGAAAAAGGCGAGATATTCATAAAAGGTGAAGTTGTAATCAAGGCTGGTACAAACATGGAAAGACCAGGACCTCTAGCAGCTCACAAGGCATTTGACCACATTACTCAAGAAATAAGAGATGCTCTTAAGGAAATAGATGACTCTACAGTAGTTAATACTGAAGAAATCAACCAATACAGAAGATTTGGTAGAAAGAAAATAGTTATAGTTAAGGAAATAATGGGACAAGGTGCAATGCACGACAACCTAATCCTTCCTGTTGAACCAGTTGGTACTCTAGGTGCTAGACCTAACGTTGACCTTGGTAACGTGCCAGTTGTTCTTTCTCCACTAGAAGTATTAGACGGTGGTATCCACGCTCTTACTTGTATAGGACCTGCTTCTAAGGAAATGTCAAGACACTACTTCAGAGAGCCATTAGTTAAGTTAGCTATGGAAGATGATGAATTCGATCTAGTAGGTGTTGTATTCGTTGGTTCACCACAAGCAAACTCTGAGAAATTCTACGTATCTAAGAGACTTGGTATGTTAGTTGAATCTATGGAAGTTGACGGAGCAGTAGTTACTACAGAAGGTTTCGGTAACAACCACATAGACTTCGCTTCTCACATCGAGCAAATAGGTATGAGAGGAGTTCCAGTAGTAGGAGTTTCTTATTGTGCAGTTCAAGGTGCTCTAGTTGTTGGTAACAAGTATATGACTCACATGGTAGACAACAACAAGTCAAGACAAGGTATCGAGAACGAAATTCTTGAAAATAACTGCTTGGCACCAGAAGAAGCATACAGAATCATCTCAATGCTTAAGAACGCGATAGAAGGCGAAGAAGTTAAGGCTCCAGAAAGAAAATGGAATCCTAACGTTAAGCTAAACAACATCGAAGCTATAGAAAAAGCTCTAGGAATCGAAATTCCACTAGAAGACAACGAAACTGTTCTTCCAATGACTAAGAAGAGAGCTAACCTATACGAAAAAGATGATATTGAGGCAGGAGTAGTAGAAAATACTCATATACCTTGTGATAGACCAGAAGGTAAGTTTTAGTTAATTTAACCTGTGCCTCAAGTAGAAAGGATATGTAATGGAAAGATTAAAATATATTTCTTCTGAAAGAATGTTTGAAGGAGTAATTGCTGAAGTCCATGACGGGGCAGTTACAATCGACCTAAAGGGAAGGTTGGGACGCCTTATGATACCAAATAGGATGCTTATATCACAGACTCCTCCTGAAATTGGTCAAGAGGTAGGATTTATGATGAGCTATCCAGAGGTGTTAGATCCAGAACCTAACGAGGATTACAGGGTCATACTTCTTAAGGAAAAGATAATGCAAGAAAAGAGAAAGGAAAAGACCTTATCTATTCTTGAAAAACAAATACAAGCTAAAAACAAAGAGTTAGAAGAACTACTTGAACTAATAGAAAAAAAGAAACTTGATGCTAAGTAATCAGGATCTTTGAAAGGAGAGAATATTAATGAGGTTAACAACAGTACCAGGACTTCAATCTGAGATATACGTGCCAATTACACCACCACCAGTTTGGACTCCTGTAACTAAAGAACTTAAAGATATGACAATAGCACTTTGTACAGCAGCAGGTGTGCATCTAAAGAGCGACGAGAGATTTAACCTTGCTGGTGATACAGGATACAGAGCGGTACCTGATACAGCTACTCCAGCTGATCTAATGGTATCACACGGTGGATATGACAACTCTGACGTAAACAGGGATATTAACTCAATGTTCCCTATCGAAAGACTTCATGAGTTAGTTGCTGAAGGATTTATAAAAGCCGTAGCTCCAATGCACTATGCATTCATGGGCGGTGGTGGAAACCAACAAGTATTCCACGATAAGACTGGTCCAGAAATAGCTCAAAGACTTAAAGATGAGAATGTTGATGGCGTAGTTATGACAGCTGGCTGAGGTACTTGCCATAGAACTGCCGTGATCGTGCAGAGAGCAATAGAAGAAGCTGGAATACCAACAATAATAATCGCAGCTTTACCACCAGTTGTAAGACAAAATGGTTCTCCAAGAGCAGTTGCTCCATTGGTTCCAATGGGTGCAAACGCAGGTGAGCCTCATAACGTAGAAATGCAAACAGGAATACTAAAAGCTACTCTTGAGCAACTTGTAGCAATTCCTTCTGCTGGTAAGATAGTACCACTACCATTCGAATACCACGCAGCTATATAGTTTGCATGATATTGAATGAATATGCTTAAATAAATTACTTTGTACCTATCCCCTTCCCATTTTTGGGAGGGGGCATAAGTACATATACAAAAAAGGGATTTGATTATGGAAGAGAAAATTATTAGAAGGTTAGTGATTAAGCCATTTCACATCAATGAAGTAGAGTTTGGCCAACGATTTTTGATAAAAAAAAATCAACTTGTTATTGACAAAGATATGATAGAGGACTTAAAAAATGCAGATGAGCTAATTGAGTCTATCACGCTAGAAATCATTAAACCAGGCGACTATGACAGAGAAATAAATACCATAATGGATATTATTCCTATATCTACTAAGGTTCTCGGATCTATTGGTGAGGGAATAACTCACACACTGACAGGTGTTTACATGATGCTTACGGGCGTTGATGCCGACGGTAGACAGATGCATGAATTTGGTTCTTCTGAAGGAATACTAAGAGATCAGTTGTTTTTAGGTAGAAGAGGTACACCTGGTAAAGATGATATAATCATTCATATGGATGTTGTTGTAAAAGGTGGTCTGCCTTTTGATAGGCACCTTCCTAATGCATGCTTTAACGCTTGCGACAAATTTATTCAAGAGATTAGAAATGTTCTAAAAAAAGAAGATGGTAGAAATGCCACTTCATCACATGAGTTTTATGACAAAATCAGACCTGGCAAAAAGAAGGTTGTCCTCGTTAAGCAAATAGCAGGACAGGGAGCTATGTATGATAATCAGCTCTTTTCAAATGAGCCAAGTGGTTTTGAGGGCGGTACATCAATTATAGACATGTTAAACGTGCCTATGATAATTTCGCCAAATGAATACAGAGACGGTGCTCTAAGGGCATTGGTGTAAAGGAGGGGTTAATATGGGTATAGGTCCTTCAACAAAAGAAACTTCTTTACATATGTTTAGAGATCCGCTAGTGGAAGTTTTAGGAGAAGACACTGATATAGATTTCGCAGGAATTCTAGTAGTAGGAACTCCACAGGACAATAAATACAAAGACTTCGTAGGTCAGAGAGCTGCTCAGTGGCTTGAAGCAATGAGAGCTGATGGTGTTATAATTTCAGCAGATGGATGGGGAAACTCACACGTCGATTATGCAAATACCATTGAGGAAATAGGTAAAAGAGATATACCTTGCGTCGGAGTTACATTTAATGGAACACAGGCTAAGTTTGTTGTAACAAACAAATACATGGATACTATTGTGGATATCAATAAGTCAAAGGAAGGTATAGAAACAGAGGTTGTCGGAGAAAATAACGTGGACAGCCTTGATGCAAGAAAAGCTTTAGCATTCTTGAAACTTAAAATGAGACAAAAATAATATGTAAAATATTTTTTCATATATTTTAATATTTTTAAAAATTTACAACCTTAAGGAGGAATGTATCATGAAATTTAGTAGAAGTATAACAGCAGTAGATTCCCATACTTGTGGTGAAGCGACTAGAGTAGTAACTGGTGGAATCCCTCATATCCCAGGAAAAACAATGCCTGAGAAAAAACAATGGTTAGAGGATAACCTAGACTACCTAAGAACATCTATCATGCTTGAGCCAAGAGGACACAATGAAATGTTCGGTTCTATCATGACTGCTCCAACAACAGATGAAGCAGATTTCGGAATCATCTTCATGGACGGTGGAGGATACCTTAACATGTGTGGACATGGTACAATAGGAGCTATGACTGTAGCAGTTGAAACTGGTGTAGTTGATCCTGTAGAACCTATAACTCACGTAGTTCAAGAAGCTCCAGCTGGAATAATCAAAGGTGAGGTATCAGTTAAAGACGGTCTAGTAGAAAGCGTATCATTTACTAACGTTCCAGCTTTCCTTTACAAGAGAGATCAAAAAGTTAACCTACCAGGTGTAGGAGAAGTTACATTCGATATTTCATTCGGTGGATCTTTCTTCGCTATAATTAAGGCTAGCGAACTTGGTCTAGAAATCAAGCCTGAAAACGCATTTGCTATCAGAGATAAAGCTCTTGAATTAAGAGACATAATCAACAAGGAAATACCAGTTCAACACCCTGAGTTAGAGCACATCAAGACTGTTGACCTAGTAGAAGTTTGGTCTGAGCCAACTCATCCAGAAGCTACACTTAAAAACGTTGTTGTTTTCGGTGAAGCTCAAGTTGACAGATCACCTTGTGGAACAGGTACATCTGCTAAATTAGCAACTCTATACGCTAAGGGAGAAATAAAAGAAGGAGAAAAATTCGTATACGAATCAATCCTAGGTACTCTATTCGAAGGAGAAATAGTTGGTACTGCTAAGGTTGGAGAATTTGATGCAGTTATACCTAAGATTACAGGTAGAGCATTCATCACTGGATTTAACCACTTTGTAATTGACGACAGAGACCCATTAAAACATGGTTTCATGCTTAAGTAAGAGAAATTAAATTAACAATTCATCTTGAGTGCGGCTGCCATTTGGCGGCCCCGCCCAAGAAATATAATGGAGGATAAATTATGATTACAGTATTATTATGGATTTATAAAATTGTTTTTGCAGGATTTGCTGTATTCTTCGGATATGACCTAGTTAAGGCTAGAGGAAATGGAAAGCTAGAAAAAGAAAATCCTATCAAGCCTATAGTTGTAGGTTTCTTATCTGACTTTGGGGACACTCTTGGTATAGGTTCTTTCGCCCCTACAGTTTTCTACATGAAAGTTCTTAGAAATAACATTCATGACAAGCAAATACCAGGTACACTAAACGTAGCGCACACATTGCCAGTTTTGACAGAGGCTATACTATTTACTACAAAGGTTGAGGTTGAACCTATAACTCTTATAATACTTATAGCTGCAGCTGTTGTTGGTTCTTATATCGGTGCTGGTATCATATCTAAACTTGATGAGAAAAAGATACAAGTTGTTATGGGTATTGCCCTACTAGCAACTGCTATACTTATGTTAATATCTCATCCAAAGGTAAATCTATTCCCAGCAGGTGGTACTGCTACAGGATTAACTGCAGGAAAACTTGTTGTTGGTGCAATAGGTAACTTTATACTCGGTGCTCTTATGACTGCTGGTATAGGTCTATACGCTCCTTGTATGGCTATGGTTTACTTCCTAGGAATGAGCCCTGACGTTGCATTCCCAATCATGATGGGATCATGTGCTCTATTAATGCCAGTTGCTTCTGCTAAGTTTATAAAAGAGAATGCATTCAATAGAATTAACTCATTATTTATCTGTATAGCAGGTATCGCCGGTGTATTCGTAGCGGTTAAGTTCTTTACAAGCTTACCAATGGATATGCTTAAGATACTAGTTATAATAGTTATATTCTTGACTTCATTCATGATGCTTAGAGCTGCTAAGAAACCTGCTCAACCAGAGCAAATTGAAGGATAGATATACTTAAAGAATATAAATATCTAGTTAATTTAAGGACATATTATTTCATTACAATACTAATATAATAAAATCAAAGGGCCGGAGACTATAGTCTTCGGCTTTTTGTGATATAATAAAGTTGTATAATATGGTTTAAACTTTATATAAAAAGTATTGAGGTGGTATTATGATTATAGATATTAAAGTGCTTGGATATACTATGTTGTTTGTGATTTTGATAGCTATACTACACACTCTAAACCTAATTTTGAGAGAATTAAGACAGATAAAAATCTCCCAAAGAAGAGATGTAGAGGATAGGAGATACAAGAAAGCTGAATAGTTGTTCGATATATAAATAGCTGAATAAAAAAAGCTTAATACAAAAAGCTGAATACGAAAAGCTTAATACACAAAGCTTAATACACAAATAGCTGATCGATATAAAAAATGTTATTTAAAAATAGGGAGAGATGAGGTAAAAGAGGTGAGATTATGCTAGCCCTACTTAAAGACGATATTCAAACTGTGGCTGAAGCCATTAGGGAGTTATTAAACATTGACGTAACTATTGTCGATGATAAGATGATGAGAATTGCCGGTACGGGAGACTATATGAAGAAGGTGGGGACTAGGATTATGGGTTACTCTGCTTTCAAAAAGTCGCTCGATGAAAAAGAGGTCGTTATAATTGATGATCCTTCTACTAGCGAGGTATGTATGCTTTGCGACAACAATGATTTGTGCCTTGAGTACTCAGAGGTTTGTTGCCCGATAATCTATGAGGATAAGAGTTATGGAGTGATAGGGCTCATAGCCTTTAACGAAGAGCAAAATCAATATATGATCGATCATAGGGATAGTTTGAAAAATTTTCTGCTCAGGATGGCAGATCTCATTTCATCTAAATTAAAAGCTCTTATTTATTCATCTAAGCTTGAGATAGAGAAAACTAAGCTTAGGACGATTTTTGAAAGTATGGAAAACCCCGTTGTAATTGTTGATAAAAATTCAAATATAGAAATGTGTAACCCTGTATTTCTAAAGAAGTTTGGAATTAAGGGAAATGTTAATGCAAGGGCAGTGACGGATTATCTTCCATTTTTAAAAAAAAGTGAGATTAGAAATAGAAACGAGAGGCACAACAATGTCTTTTATTATGAAAGAGGTCATAGATCATACTCTGGGGTATTTAATGTATATGATTTTACTCACGACGGTCAGACAAGCGGATATATGATTGAGTTTATTGATAAAAAAGATGCTATAAACACATATAATAAGATGAATCGAGACTATAAAATTATGTTTGATAATATTATAGGATCTTCTGCAAGGCTGACAAAGGTAAAAGAGGAGGCTTTTAGAGCTTCAAAATCTGCTTCTACTGTATTGATAACAGGAGAAAGTGGTACTGGAAAGGAACTTTTCGCTAGAGCTATACACAACAGCGGACCTAGGACTGAACACCCTTTCGTGGCGGTGAACTGTGCTGCCATCCCTGATAACTTACTTGAAAGTGAGCTATTTGGATATGAAGAGGGGGCTTTTACAGGTGCTAGAAGGGGAGGAAAACTAGGGCTTTTTGAGGTTGCAAATAAAGGAACTCTATTTTTAGATGAGATCGGCGACATGAGTCTATATCTCCAGGCTAAGCTTTTGAGAGTTCTTCAGGATAAGGAGATAACTCGCCTAGGAAGCCAAAAAAACGCAACGGTTGACGTGAGGATAATCGCAGCAACCAACAAGAATTTGGAAACCTTAGTACAGAGGGGGAATTTTAGGGAGGATTTATACTATAGGCTAAATGTTATTCCGATAAATCTACCATCTTTGAGGGAAAGGCGAGAGGACGTCTTTGATTTAATTGACTATATGACAAACTTCTATATAGATAAGCTCGGTACTGATGAAAAAGTGTTCAGCGAGGAGTCAATGAGGTATTTTTATGAGTATTCATGGCCGGGAAATATTAGGGAGCTTCAAAATACAGTTGAATACTGCATAAATATGTCTGATGATGAGGTGATTGGAGTAGAGCTTTTGCCTGAATCGATATTGAGTGAGGTCAGGGATAAAAACTTTACTGTTGATGATGAAAAAGTACTAAATGAAAAAGAATTAAATAATGAAATTGAAGTTATTAGCAGAGATAAAAATACTTCAATCGAAATAGATAACTTAAGTACAGAAATCAAGACTATAGAAGAGCTTGAGAGAAATGAGATTGAAAAAGCCCTTAGAAAATACAGCCCATTTAAAGGAGGTATTGATAAGGCAGCTTCAGAACTCGGGCTTTCAAGGGCTACCTTGTATAGAAAAATAACGAAATACAGTTTAGATGTAAAATAAAAAGCGTTTAAGTTGCTATTAGAATCTAGGTTGTTATTTAGTAGAAAAAGTTAATAAAAACTTATATATCAAATTGAAACGTATTTGTATCAATTTGATATTTTTTTGTGTCGTTTTGATATAAATATTTCATTTTTTAGTAAAAAACTCCATTTTTAAAAACAATAAAATGAATAAAACTACATAGGCTAGGATTAAATTATTAAAATAAAAAATATTTATTTCTAAATACGTTGAAATTTCAATAGTTATCCTGATATGAATTTTTAATGGAGATTTCTGGCATAGGAAATGCTATTTTAATAATAGGATGGACAAGTTCGCAATTTATTTTAATTCTATATTGTCGTGGACGGGAGATGAGTTTAGATGAGAGATTTAAAAAAACAATTTATAGATATTTTAAGAGCAGAGGTTAAGCCAGCGGTTGGGTGTACTGAACCCGTTGCAGTTGCGTTGGCATGTGCAAAAGCTGCAGAAATTTTAAAGGATAGACCTGATTCTGTAGAGATAAAGGTAAGTCCAAGTATTTTTAAAAACGGTATGGGTGTTGGAATTCCAGGAACTAAGAGGATTGGTTTAAAGATTGCAGCAGCTATTGGCATAATTGGAGGTAAATCTTCAAAAGGTCTAAGCGTTCTAGAGGGGGTTGACTCTAAAAAGGTTGCTGAGGCTGAGGATATGATGGATAGTGGTATTATAGACATCGAGCCGGCAAAGACAACTGACAAAGTTTTTATAGATGTTAGACTGAAAAGCGGTCCAAATACTTCAAGGGTTAGGATTAAGGATAAACATGATAATATTGTATTTGTAGTGGATAATGACAAGGTGATATTTGGTAATGAAGATAATTCAAATCCAACTTTGCCAGGAGGACAGAACAATAAGCCAGGTACCATTTTTGATGATATTACGCTAGAGGAAATTGTCAAAAATGTAGAAGGTCTTAAACTAGAGGATATTGATTTTCTACTTGAAGGTATCAAGATGAACGAGGATATGGCAAATGTAGGGCTTGATGAGAAGATAGGTATAGGCGTTGGATACGGAATGAAAAAATCAATAGCTTCTGGTATGTTGGGAGATGACGTAGTAAATAACGCTATGATGATGACAGCGGCTGCATCAGATGCTAGGATGTCTGGAGTGGATATGCCTGTTATGAGTTCTAACGGTTCTGGAAATCACGGTCTAACTGCCATATTGCCGATAGCCGCTTATCTTGAAAAATTCCCTCAAGATGATGAGTCAGCTTGCAAGGCTCTTGCAATTTCGCATCTTGTGACTGCATATATTAAAAATTTCACTGGAAGATTAAGTGCGATGTGTGGTTGTGGGGTTGCAGCTTCAACAGGGGCTTCTGCTGGTCTAGCTTGGCTTATGGGCCATGATATCAAGAGGATTTCAGGTGCTGTGAATAATATGATTGCTGATATGAGTGGTATGATATGTGATGGAGCAAAGGCAGGTTGCGCTATTAAACTTAGCTCTGCAGCTAGTGCCGCAGTTCAAAATGCAATACTAGCGTCCAATGATTGTGTAGTTGGCGATAAAAACGGAATCGTGAGTTCTGATGTCGATAAAAGCATAAGAAATCTGGGTAAGGTCAGCGAAATAGGCATGACAGTTACAGATGAGACGATTTTAGACGTTATGAATAATTTAAATAAATCAGTATAGGTTTGAGTATTAATTTGCCCTTTCTTATTTTTATGCTACGAAAAAAATGGGTTCCCCTGGGGATAGTCTTTTGACGACCATTTTTTTCGTAGTTTTTTTATTGTCTTATTAGAGTATTGATATGGTGTTTCAATATTGATATTTTTCGTTATTAAGATGCTTAGATACTGAGTTTTAAGTTGAATTGTGTTATAATGTTTTCTAATAAGTTGTTTTAAAATTTAAAGGTTAATTGTAAAATAAAAATTAACTAATGATATGATAAAAATAGAAAAAAATTAATATAAGAAGGAGTTTTTATGGATAAGATTAAGAGAATCGTAGTAGGTTTTGATTTAGATGACACACTTTACAGTAGGGCTAGGGCGTTAAACATTGCCTTTGAGTCCTTGGGAATTGGAGATGGATTGGATTTTGAAGCATTTCAAAAGCAGTTTATTATTAGTTCTGAGATAGCTGTAGATATGAATATAAACGGTAACCTTACCTTGGAAGAATCTAGAGTTTACAGGGTAAAACACTCTTTGGAGTCTTTTGGTATTTTTATTGATGAAGATGAGCATGCTAGATTTCAGGAAGTATATATTGAGGCACAAAATAATATAGTTCTAAACGATGGTATGAAGGAACTTTTGGATTCGTTAAAATCCAAGGGAATAACAATGTTTATCTTGACAAACGGACCTACAGAACACCAAAACAACAAGATAGATAACCTTGGAATAAGGGAGTATTTCGACGAGATTTTTATTTCCGGTGAGATAAATACACTTAAGCCAGATAAAAGGATTTTTGATTTGGTTGCGGATAAATATATGGATTCTGAAATATATTATCTTGGGGATAGCTTTGAAAACGACATAGTTGGTAGCGTAAACTCAAAGAGGTTTAAACCGTTGATGTTTGCTCCGGATACTCTTGATGACGAGATAAGGAGGTATGTAAATGAAAATGGAGTTGTGGTATTTTCAAATGGGTACGAGGTCAAGGAATATTTCGATAATATGCTTAGATAACTTGTAATAGATAAAATTAGATTAAGAATACATTTATTTTGGTAATTAACTATTATAAGTATTAATTCCAATGGTTATACTTTTATGAGTATTATTACCAAATTTATACTTATAGAATAAAAAATCTATAGGAGGTATTTGTTATGAAAATGACTGCGGCACAAGCTCTGATAAAAGAGTTGAAAGCGTGGGGAATAGATCACGTTTACGGGATTCCAGGAAGCTCTCTAAATGCTATGATGGATGCTCTTAGGAAAGAAAGCGATGGCTTTAAGTATATTCAAGTTAGACAAGAAGGCGCTGGTGCAATGGCGGCGACTGCTGAGACTAAAGCCACTGGCAAGATAGGTGTTGCCTTTGGTTCTGGTGGACCTGGTGCGTCAAATATGATAAACGGACTTTATGATTCTAAGATGGATGGTGTTCCAATGCTTGCTCTAGTTGCACAAAGCGAGTCTTTCAACCAAAATAGGCACTCATTCCAAGAGACTGAGGTACTTCCTCTATATGAAAACGTAGGCGTCTACAATAGGAAGGTAATGAATGGCGAACAGATGGTCTATGTTATAAATGACGCGATACGCCATGCATATGAATACAATGGACCTGCTATAGTCATCCTTCATAATGATTTTATGGGAGAGGAGATTGATTATACTGAGTCTGTAGAGGAAAAATTCATACCTAAAGCTATTAGAAAAGAGGTTGAAGAAGATAAGGTTAAAGAAGTTGCTAAACTTATAAAGTCAGCAAAAAATCCAGTTCTATACTTAGGTAAGGGCGTTAGTGACTATAGGGATAAGGCCGTGGAGGTTTCAGAGAGGTTCAATCTTCCAACGATGACTACAGCTCCTTCTGTCGGCCATTCTTTCCCTAGAAATCACAAAAACTATATGGGAACTTTTGGTAGACTCGGAACTAAACCAGGATTTGACATAACAGAGGAGATGGATTTACTTATCTTTGTTGGTTCAAGATTCCCTTTTGCTAGGTTCTGGAGAGATGATGTAAAGGTAGTTCAAGTTAATAATTCATTTAAGGATATAGGCCAACAAATTCACTCAGATATAAGCATCAATGCCGATGCTGGAGATTTCTTCGATGCTCTACTAGCCACAGGAGAGTCTAGAGAAGAGGATAAGCTTATGAGGGCTGCTAGGAAAAACTGGGAGAACTGGGATAAATGGCTAAATGCACTTGCTAAGGACGATTCTAAGGGGCTTAACCACGAGGCTGTTCTTAAAAAGATAGCCGATTTTTCCGAAGAGAATGCTCTTTATGGAGTAGATGTAGGTAATAATACTATGTACTCAGTTAGGGTGTTACCACTTTATGGAGATAGAAAGCATATTATGAGCGGTTGGTTTGCTACTTTGGGATACGGTCTACCAGCGGGAATAGGTCTTAAATTGACTCATCCTGATAGACAGGTATTTACAATATCTGGAGATGGTGGATATGCGATGAATATGCAAGAAATAGTAACTCAATCAAGATATGAATTACCTATTATAAATGTCGTTCTAACTGATAAATCATTTGGATTTATCGAGCATTCACAGATAGAGGCCTTGGATGATACCTTTGGAATTAAGATAGAAGAGGCAAACTGGGCTAAGACTGCTGAAGGTATGGGTGCGATTTCATTTACAGTTTCTAATAATGAAGAGCTCGACAAAGCTTTTGATGAAATTAAAAAGCTAATGGACGAAGGAAATAAAAAGCCTATATTTGTAGAGGCTAAGGTAAGGTACAAAGATCCTCTAGACACTGCTAGAATGAAATTGAATCCAAAGAAATACAGTAAAGAAGAGATAGAGGAATTCAAGAAAACCTATGAAGTGTTTGATATGCCTCACCTAAGTGAGATATTAGATGAAATAGAATAGAATTAATGGCGATAAAAATATTGTATTAAAATTGATACACAAAAGATACCGCAGTTATATTGCTGCGGTATTTTTT
>JASBZE010000032.1 GCA_029983575.1 Peptostreptococcaceae bacterium | reverse complement strand
TAATGGTGTATGTTTAAAACTTATATGTCTGCTGTTTAGTTTTCAAGATTCATTTCACAACTTTTTATTTAAGCTGTTTAATTTATGTCGTTTTTAACGACAAATAATATATTATCAGGTTTGAACTTTAAAGTCAACCCCTTTTATAATACTTTTTATTTTTTTTATATATTTTTCTTAGTTTGGTACTATTATTAATATTTTACTTAGTTTGGTACTATTATTAATATGACAGATTCATTATAGTTATGAGTTAATATTGTTAACTATATTTTTAAAAACTAAATTAGAAACGACCTTAGTTAGGAGAAATCTTTCAGAAAGTCACTGTTTAGATTTTATAATTTGTTGCTCTTTACAAAAATTGTTGCTAATATATAATTATAAAATAACAAGAAAGCTAAGCTCTAAAAAGGAGTAGATTTATGAAACTTATAATAGCTGAAAAACCTTCCGTAGCTCGTACCTTAGCCTCTTTTTTAAAATGCAACAAAAGGCACGATGGATATTTTGAGGGCAGTGATTATATAGTCACATACGCCTTTGGTCACCTAGTTACTCTTTTCGATATGAGGGATTACGACAAAGAAAAATACGGTGGCTCTTGGAAGTTTGAGAACTTTCCATTCATACCCAAGGACAGGTTTAAATTCAAAGTAGAAGACGATAAGAAAAAACAATTTAATATAATAAAGTCATTGCTTGAGCGTAAGGATGTAGATTCTGTGATAAATGCTACAGATAACGATAGAGAGGGAGAGCTGATTTCCTTTCTAATACTCTATCAATCTAAAAATAAGAAGCCGGTAAACCGTATTTTAATTAACGAATGGACTCCGGAAGATATTGACCATGGAATGAAAAATCTAAAGACTGACGAAGAGATGAGAAATCTACAAGCGGCTGGTTATACAAGACTTATAACCGACTGGCTCATCGGAATCAATTTCACATCTATCTCTACCCTAAAGTACTCGAGGGGAAAAATTTTAAACATAGGCAGAGTTATACTTCCTACTGTAAAATTAATTTACGATAGAGATATGGAGATAAGAAATTTTATCCCTAAGATATTCTTTGAAGTCGAGGCTAGGTTTCTTTCAAAAAATGGGGAGTATACAGGAAAGCTTACCTTCGGAGACAATGAAACTAGGTTTGAAAATATTGAAGATGCACTTAATTTCATATCTAAGTTTATAGATATAGACGCGAATAATTATATTGCCAAATACAATGCCGTCAACTCCCTTACAAAGGGCAATGTTAGTAACTCTAAAACAAGTAGCATTATGGTTGCCACTAATAATAAGGGAGTTGTTAGTAAAGTGATTAAGAAAAAGGTCAAAGAACATCCCCCTAAGCTTTTTTCTCTTACTACTCTACAGGGATATATCTCCTCTAGGCACTCCGATTTTTCAGCCGATAAAGTATTAAAAGTCTGTCAGTCCCTTTACGAGGGAAAAGGTGGAGGAGGATTTATAACATACCCTAGAACTGATTCGAACTACCTTGAGGATTCCCTAAAGGACAAGGCAAGTAAGACTCTGGCTGTTTTAACAATGAACCATCCGCTAAAGTCCGAAATTTCTTTTTCGCCGACAAAGAGGGTCTTTGATTCATCAAAAGTCGAGTCCCACTCTGCAATCATTCCTACATACATTATCCCAACTACTCTTTCAAGGGATGAGAAGGTCGTATATGACGCTATAAGGGATAGATTCTTAATGGCTTTTATGGATCCCGCTGAGTTTGAAAATACAGAGATAATAACAACTGTGCCTCCATCTGATAAAACAAACCAAACAAAAGATATAAATACATCGGATGGGCTTAAATTTGTAACTAAGGGCAAGGTGTTACTAAAGGAGGGTTATCTTAGGTTATCAGGTAAAAAGACAACGGATAATCTCCTTCCAAAGGTCAGAAAAAATGAAGCTGTAGATTGGACGGGAATTTCTGTAAAAGACGGTAAAACCTCACCTCCAAAACACTACACGGAAGAAACAATACTAAAGGCTATGAAAAACTGTGGTCAAAAGGTAGAGGATGAAGAAGATGTATTGCCTGGATATTCTATTGGTACCTCTGCAACTCGTGCAGAAGTTTTAAAGAAAATACTTAATGTGGGATATGTAAAAAAAGTTAGAAAAAATTACAATATAACTCAACTAGGCGAAAATCTAGTAAATATATTCCCGGTAAAAGAACTCTTCGATGTTGATTATACCGGAAAATTGGAAAAGAAACTATACGATATCCAAACTGGAAAATACGACAGAAAAGAATTTTTAAATGATATGTGTAAATTTGTCTATGACAATGTAAACAATATTAAGTATGATACGCCAAAGCTAATTAGCACAGAGGTAGTGAAGTTTAAGCCGAAAAACAAAAAGAAAGCTACGGGCAAAACCAGCAAAAAAAGAACATAGGTTTATGAAATCAAAGGGCAGACCAGCAAAAAAAGAACATAGGTTTATGAAATCAAAGGCAAAACCAGCAAAAAAGAACATAGGATTTTAAATCGAAAAAGAGGAGCTCCGAGACCTCCAAAAGTACGTCTTTTGGTATCTCAAGGCTCCTCTTTTTCTGGCATTTGCCTTAGGATTGGTTATGTATATAAAATCTGACTTATCAATTTTATTTTCAAAACCCTATTTACCGTTTAGTTTTTTATTATTTATTTGCATAAACCCATTACTATTATTTGGCTTATACTTATATCAAATCCTATTTATTTCTTGGATTTTTGATTGTTGCTTGAGCAGCGGCTAGTCTAGCTATAGGTACTCTAAATGGTGAGCATGAAACATAGTTTAATCCTTGCTCGTAGCAGAATTCTACAGATGATGGCTCTCCACCGTGTTCTCCACATATACCTAGTTTTAGCTCAGGTTTTACTCCTCTACCTAACTCACAAGCCATCTTCATCAATTTACCAATTCCCTTTTGATCGAATACTTGGAATGGGTCTTTTTCTAGTATTCCTCTCTCTACGTATTCATTTAGGAATTTGCCGGCGTCATCTCTAGAGAATCCAAATCCCATTTGAGTCAAGTCGTTTGTACCGAATGAATAGAAGTCAGCAACCTCAGCTATCTCATCTGCAAGTAAACAAGCTCTTGGTATCTCTATCATAGTACCAACTGTATAATCAACCTTAACGTCGCTGTTTTCAATTATTTCATTTGCTGTCTTCTCAATAATTTCCCTGATAATTCTAAGCTCATTAGGTTCAGAAACCAAAGGAACCATTATTTCTGGAGGAGCTACCTCTACCCCTTCTTTCTTAGCTCTAATTGCACCTTGAATTATCGCCTTAGCTTGCATTACGCAAATTTCTGGATAAGTGATAGCAAGTCTACAACCCCTGTGACCTAGCATTGGGTTAAACTCAGAAAGATCTATAATCCTCTTCTTAATATCTTCAAAACTTATACCCATAGTTTCTGCCAAAGCCTTTGCTGCTTCGTCATCATGAGGTAAAAATTCGTGTAGTGGTGGGTCTAATAGCCTTATGTTAATTGGAAGCCCATTCATTACCTTGAATAGATCATAGAAGTCTTGCTCTTGGAAAGGAAGTAATTTAGCTAGGGCCTTTTCCCTTTGTTCAACTGTATTTGAAAGAATCATTTCCCTAACAGCTGGGATTCTCTCCTCTTCAAAGAACATATGCTCAGTTCTGCAAAGTCCTATACCTTCTGCGCCAAACTTGATTGCTGATTTAGCATCCCTAGGGTTATCCGCATTAGTTCTAACCATCATCTGTCTAACGTCGTCTACCCATCCCATGAGTACTTCGAAGTTACCTGTTAGTTCTACGCCTTTCTTAGCTACATCTCCTAGGTAAACAGTTCCTTGAGAACCGTCCAAACTTAGGTACTCGCCTTCTTTAACAGTTATTCCGTCAACTCTAATTTCTTTGTTAGCTTCGTCAACTTTGATCTCTCCACATCCAGCGACACAGCATTTACCCATACCTCTGGCAACAACCGCAGCGTGAGAAGTCATACCTCCCCTAGCAGTAAGTATTCCCTCAGCTTTAACCATACCCTCTATATCCTCAGGTGAAGTCTCAAGCCTAACTAGTAGAGTCTTTTCTCCATCTTTTGAATGTGCGACAACATCATCTGCATTAAAGTAGATTCTACCTGAAGCAGCACCAGGTGAAGCAGGTAATCCCTTAGCCAACAATCTTGCCTCCTTAATGGCGTGTTCTTCGAAAGTTGGGTGTAGGAGTTGATTTAATTGATTAGGCTCTATTCTCATAATAGCCTCTTCTTTAGAAATCATACCTGAATTAACTAAATCAACTGCAACATTTATAGCAGCCTTAGCAGTTCTCTTACCATTTCTAGTTTGAAGAATGTATAGCTTACCGTTTTCAATAGTAAACTCAATATCCTGCATATCCTTGTAGTGTTTTTCTAGATTTTCAGTTATATCTACAAATTGCTTGTAAATCTCAGGCATTTCGTTTTCTAGAGTGCTTATATTTTGAGGTGTTCTAATACCCGCAACAACGTCCTCACCTTGGGCGTTTATTAAGTACTCGCCGAATAATTTATTTTCTCCTGTAGCTGGATTTCTAGTAAATGCAACACCTGTACCTGATGTATCTCCCATATTACCGAAAACCATTGACTGTATATTTACCGCTGTTCCCAAGTTATTAGCTATGTCGTGTAACCTTCTGTAAACAATAGCCCTTGGGTTGTTCCATGATCTGAAAACCGCTTCTATAGAAAGCATAAGTTGTTTTTTAGGCTCTTGAGGGAAGTCCTCCCCTATTTCCTTTTTGTATATTCCCTTAAACTCCTCAACTATGCTCTTAAGGTCTTCTGTAGTCAAGTCAGTGTCACTCTTATATCCCATAGAATCCTTAACCCTATCTAACACTGCTTCAAATTTATATTTAGGAACTTCCATAGCAACGTCTGAGAACATTTGTATAAATCTTCTATAGCTGTCATAAGCAAATCTCTCGTTGTTAGTGTTTTCTGCTAAGCCCTTAACAGATGTGTCGTTTAGGCCGAGGTTCAAAATCGTATCCATCATACCTGGCATTGAAAAAACTGCACCTGATCTTACTGAAACCAATAGAGGATTCTTGTCTGAACCAAGCTTTTTACCCTGTTCTTTTTCAAGTCTTTCAAGATTTTCATTTATTTCTTTAACAATCTCTTCTCTGATTACTTGATCGTTGTCGTAGTAATCGTTACAAGCTTCTGTAGTTATAGTAAAACCTTGTGGAACAGGTAAACCTATTTTAGTCATTTCTGCTAGGTTGGCGCCTTTGCCCCCCAGTAAAGACCTCATTTCCTTTGAACCTTCACTAAAATGATATACGTATTTTTTGCTCATTTTTTTCCTCCATTTGAAAATAAAAAATATATTAATCGTAGGATGATGGTAAACAAAACCAACATCCTATCGATTTTTAGACTTCTGTATCCTGATGAATCTCTATGCCGTTTTCCATCATTATGTCGACTATTATTCCCGCAGTTTCCTCGATCGCCTTATTAGCGACGTTGATAACAGGGCAGCCGACTTTTTTCATTACCTCTTCAGCATAGTCTAGCTCTTGAAGTATTCTGTCGAGCTTTGCGTAATTCGCCTTGTCTGATAAGCCGAGGGCCTTTAACCTCTCTGATCTTATCTCATTAAGTTTCTCAGGAGAATTCGTAAGTCCGATTATCCTCCTCTTACTTATTTCAAAAACCTCTTTTGGAACTGGTATTTCTGGAACAAGCGGTATGTTGGCAACCTTTATATTTCTGTTTGCCAGGTACATACTGAGCGGCGTCTTTGAAGTTCTAGATATTCCGAGAAGTACGATATCTGCTTTTTGAACTCCCCTCGGATCTTTTCCGTCGTCGTACTTAACGGCAAACTCAATCGCCTCAATTCTCTTAAAGTATTTTTCGTCTAACCTTCTGATTATTCCAGGCTCCCTAGCTGGTTTCTTATCCGTCCTGGCCTGTATTTTTTTTAGTAGGTCAGTCATCAAATCCACACATTGCAAATTAAATTCTCCGCAATACCTCTCAATTTCAGAGCACAGGTCTTCCTCGACTAAGGTATAGACTATGATTGCATTTTCAGATTTTGCACTATCCAATATATCTCCTAGGGTTTCCATATCAAAAACATAGGAAAACCTACGAATCTCGTAACTCTCATTCTTGTAAAACTGAGACATAGCTGCCTTAGCCACAAGCTGCGCCGTCTCTCCTATAGAGTCAGAAATGGCGTAAATCAAAATTTTTTCCACGCTGTACCTCCAATATCAATAATTTTCCTTAATAATTAATCTCTATTTGGCTTAATTCGATAAAATTTATATAACTCGAATATTACTCGAACATTTCAACGAATATTTTTGTTATATTAGTCTTTGAAATTCTTCCAACGACTTCAACCAGCTCTTGGCCGTTTTTTTGTCTATTTCTAATAACCGGAAGAAAATCTACCTCGTGAGTCAAAATTCTCCTTGCCGCTGTCAGTATATTGTCGCTTTCTGTCACAGTTATCACATTTGGCGTCCTCGTCATAATAAGTCCGACCGGCATTTTTTCTATATCCGATCCACCTATCGTACACTTGAGTAAATCCTTACGAGATACTACACCGCATAGCTCTCCGTTATCGAGTATGATTATGTTACCAACATCTGAGAGGAACATATTTACGATCACCTCGTATACGTTATCGTCTTGATTAGCTACCACCGGCACACTCATTATATCGCCGATTTTTATATCTGCCGTCCTATTTAAATTCAGATTGACCTTATTCTCTCCTGAGTAAAAATATCCGACCTTAGGTCTAGCATCCAAGACACCTGTCATAGTCAAAACAGCGAGGTCCGAACGTATTGTAGCCCTGGTTACATTTAGTGACTCAGCTATGTTCTCGCCAGTTATCGGCTGATTTTCTTTAACTATTTCAATGATTTTTAGCTGCCTTTTAGAATATTGAATCTTACTCACCTCTCTCCTGTGTATTATAAATTGTTATTACTTAAATATTATAACACATTTAGGTAATAATGTGACATATAAAAAAGAAAAAAGTTTATTTATTTTTCGTATTATAAATGACGTCACCCTCCTAACCTAAAGCAAAGTATTGAAATTACTCTAGGTTAGGCTTGATGACGTCAAATTAATAAGCTAATTTATTTATTTGTACACTATTTTAGATAAGTCGCATACTCCTAGCATCATGTCATATATATTTTTTAGTATTGCAAGTCTGTTGTTTCTAACGGCAATATCTTCGTCCATTACCATGATATTTTCAAAAAATGCGTCTATCTCAGGCTTGATTTCAGTCATTAGATCAAGTGCCTTAGTGTAGTCTCTATCATTTACAGCTGATGCAAACACAGGTTTAATTTCAGCAAATTTATCATTTAAATTAACCTCAGGAGCCTCTTTTAGAAGTTCTGGCTTGACTTTATCGTCTTCTGCCTTCACAGCTAGATTAGAAACCCTGTTAAAAGCTACTAAAACCTCGTCTATATTTCCAGCAACCCAGTCGTTTAACTCGTATGCCTTTAGGAAGATCTCGTAGATATTGTCTATGTCACCAGCTAATACAGCATCTATCACATCATATCTAACGTCCATATCCTTTAACATATTCTTAATCCTATCTTTTAAGAATTCAGTTACGTTATTTTTTACTTCATCCTTATTAAAATCAAGTTTGTCATAAGCATCTAGTGCATCAGAAATTAATTTTGCCATACTAATTTCAAGTTTCTTATCCTTAATGATATTTAATACTCCTAGTGCTTGTCTTCTAAGTGCATAAGGGTCTTGTGAGCCAGTAGGTTGAATGCCTATAGCAAAAAATCCACATATGCTGTCCATCTTATCAGCTATAGAAAGCGCCTGTCCTTCTTTTGTATCAGGAAGTATATCTCCAGAGAACCTAGGTAGGTAGTGTTCATATATAGCCTTAGCTACCTCGATGTTCTCCCCTTTAACCTTTGAATACTCTTGGCCCATATAACCTTGAAGCTCATCAAACTCAAATACCATCTGAGTCACCAAGTCAGCTTTTGAAATCTCAGCAGCCCTGATGATGTTTTTAGTATCCTCTCCCTTTGCGATGGTAGAGAAAATATCTGGAGCCAACTTTTTAAGCCTCTCTGTTTTTTCGTATATAGTTCCGAGTTTATCTTGGAATACGACTGTCTTAAGCTTATCCCTAAAGTAGTCGAGATCAAATCTGAGGTCTTCTTTGTAGAAGAACAACGCATCGGCAAGCCTAGCCTCAAGTACCTTCTCGTTTCCTTTTTTTACATTCTCTATCATGTAGTCGCTACCATTTCTAACCCCTATAAAATACGGAAGCAGTTTATCTCCTTTTAATACTGGGAAATACCTCTGGTGCTGCTTCATAGGTGTTATGACCACTTGCTTAGGAATATCTAGGTAATCTCTGTCAAATTCTCCGTAAAAAGCAGTTGGATATTCAACCAAGAAGTTCACTTCATCTAGTAGGCCGTCGTCTATCTCAGCCTCTCCTCCTAGAGAGCTAGCTACCTTTTTGACTTGTTTGTCAATAATATCCCTTCTTTTATTGTGATCTAAGATTACGTAATTATCCTCCATAACCTTAAAATAATCATCAAAGCTCTTTACTTCTATATTTTTTTCTCCTAAAAATCTATGTCCATTGGTTATGTTAGATGAAACTATAGTTTCTAAATCTATATTGACTACCTCATCATCTAATAGAGCTAGTGTCCATCTTATAGGTCTTGCAAACTTCAGGTTAAGACCACCCCAGTGCATAGTCTTAGGGAAGGTAATAGACTTAATAGAATCAGGAATTACGGTTTTTAATATCTCCTTTGAATCCGCTCCAACCTCGTTTTTTATAGCAAATAAATACTCTGAACCATTTACATCCTTGTAGAAGATATCTTTTTCAGTTAGGCCTTTTCCTTTTAAAAATCCAATGGCAGCCTTTGTAAGATTTCCATCAGAATCAACTGCTATATTTTTAGAAGGACCTTTTAACTCTTCCTCTAAATCCTTTTGTTTGTACGCCAAGTCACTAATTATAATCGTAAGCCTTCTTGGAGTACCAAAAACTTCTACATCCTTAAAATCCAACCTATTGTCTTTAAGGTTTTGAATTACGTTGTCTTTAAGCTGATCCATGCAGTCATAGGCATAGGCAGCGGGCAACTCTTCAACTCCAATTTCAAAAACAAAATTTCTACTCATTTCCAACACCTGCCTTTAGCAATGGATAGCCCATGCTTTCTCTTTGTTTAATATATCCTTCAGCTATAGACTTAGCCATGTTTCTGACTCTCGCAATAAACGATGCCCTCTGACTAACACCTATGGCTCCCCTTGCTTCAAGGGTATTAAAAGTATGTGAGCACTTTAGCACATAATCATAAGCCGGAATTATTATCCCCTTACCTATAAGGCGAAGTGCTTCTTTTTCATACTCATCAAAGAGCATAAACAACAAATCGGCGTTACACTCTTCAAAAGAGTAAAGCGTATTTTCGTACTCTTGCTTTTTAAATACCTCGCCATATGTAATTTCGTCATTCCATTTAAGATCGTAGATATTATCTACATTTTGAATATACATGGCAATTCTCTCAAGGCCGTAAGTTATCTCGCCAGTCTCTAGCTCGCACTCAATGTTTCCAACCTGTTGGAAGTAAGTAAACTGAGTAATTTCCATACCGTCTAACCAAACCTCCCAACCAAGGCCCCAAGCTCCAATTGTAGCGGCCTCCCAGTTGTCTTCAACAAATCTAATATCGTGTTCTTCTGGATTTATACCTATCGCCTTTAAACTATCTAAATATAAGTCCTGAATATCTGCTGGCGAAGGTTTTAAAATAACCTGAAATTGGTGGTGCTGATACAGTCTGTTTGGATTTTCTCCATATCTTCCATCCGCCGGTCTCCTAGAAGGTTCAACATAGCAAACCTCCCATGGTTCTGGTCCTAAAGACCTCAAAAAAGTATTTGGGTTCATAGTTCCCGCTCCTTTTTCGACATCGTATGGTTGCATCATTATACATCCATTTTTTGCCCAGAAACTTTGAAGAGCGAGGATCATCTCCTGTAAATTCATTTATTTGCCCCCTTTATTTCTAAAAAATTCATATATTGATAAGTTTAATTATAACATATTTAAATAATTTGCACTATATATAAAAAAGATGGCAGGTGATTTTCTCACCTGCCAAGATAATTTAATACTATTCTTCTTCTTTTGTTTCTTGATCTTCTTTTACTTCTTCTGCGTCTTTTTCTTCCTCAACTATATCAGCATCTACAACTTCTTCTTGCTTGTCTTCTCCTGGGAAGTCTTTTTTCTTGCCAACCTTGTCTATAGTAGAAGATATGATATCTTTTACCATGTTGAATTTTTCTTCGCTAAATTCGCCTAGGTCTACTACTTCATCCTCTTCTTCGTTTACAACCTTAAGAGAGCATCTAGTAAGTACAGCTATAGAAAGACCAACTATACTAACTGTAGGAACTAAGATAGCACCAGCAACACCTATAGTAATAGGTATGTTTAGAACAGTCTTTCCATCCTTTTCAACTATAAATCTAACTACTCCAGATTTTTTAAGTATGTCTTGTATCTGCTCTTTTACTTTTTCATAGTCGAACTTATCTTTAAATCCCTCTGATTTATCTTCTGCTTTTTCTTCTTCGTCCTCTGGCTCTTCATCTTTTAATTCAAGCTTACCTCTCTTGAAAAGCCCCTTTAGTTTGTCTGCATCAAACATCTTAAGATCTAAATTGAAAAGATCCCTCTTCTTGCTGCCTGCTTCAGCTTCTTCATCAAACTTATTTTCTAGGAAAATAATAGCGTCCAATACGTCCCCATCTGTTTCAACTAGAGCTTCTTTAGCTTCTGCATATGTTGCATAAGGCACTCTCTCTAGAACTTGATCAACACTTTCAATTGTAATTTTCATATCCATCTCTCCTTTTCTAACTTAGTTCTTTAAGGACCTTCAAGGTCTTAAAACTAATGTTATCATAATGATATTGAATATATTTTAATAAAATAAAATATAACTGATTCACTAATATCTCTGACACATTTGCCTTGACACTAGTTTCTACTTCGTTCTCGTATATATACCTGATTAACTTCACGCTCACGGGGTCTATTTTTATATTACCCATAAAATCGACTTTACAATTACTACACAACAATCCACCTTGCTCTGGATTGAAAACCGCCAAATTCATATCGGTACTTGAACAGTTTACACAATGGCTAACCATCGGTTTGTACCCAGTGTAGTCAAAGAATTTAAGCATGAATATAATTAGAATATATCTCTTATTATTATCCTTAATCTCCATTAAGTCAAGACATTCATTAAAAACTTTAAATAATCGTAAGTTTGTGTTCCCCTCGAGGGTATTTCTCTCTACCAAATGAGCCATAAATGAAGAATAAGCGTAAGTTTCTATGGATTCTGTCAGCTTGAATCTATTTTTAATTATATCGGTATGACTAACTGTATACATCGAAATTCCCTGTTTAAGGGAAAACTCACTCATGGAAAAAATCTGACTAGAGGCTAGGTTTTTACTCCTGGTCTTCTTGGCACCCTTGACGAGCACCGAAATTTTTCCCAAACTCCTCGCAAAAACTGTGAGTATTAAGTCGCTTTCAGAATACTTTATCGCCTTTAAAACCACTCCCTCAGTTTTAATTATGTTCATAGTCAAAACACCTTAAATCCGTTATCTGAGAATCAACACAGCTACGACGGTATATATTGCAATTCCGACTATATCCAAAATCGTAGTTATTAATGGAGTAGAGACAAAGAATGTATCTTCGTCGAGCTTTTTAACGATAGATGGTATTAACACACCTATGCTCGCACCGACAACCATGTTTATCAGTATGGTAATAGATACAATCATGTAAATTGACCTCTCTGGTTCAAAGAAGTAAAGTATTACCCCAGCAATCACAGCACATACGACACCAGTAATAAGGCCCACGACCAACTCTTTATTTATGAGCTTAGTATTTATCTTTTCATTTGAGTTTAGTACAATCGCCGTAACAGCGGCCGCCTGCGAACCTATGTTTCCTCCCATACCGATTATTAGAGGAACATAATAAAATATAGTTCCCGATGTGTAGTTTACGTATGATTCCAAAAGCGTAAACACCTTAGCAGCTACCAAACCACCTAAGATTGTCAGTATTAACCATGGGAGCCTACCTCTGACAGAAGAAGTAACCTGTTCGAAGAAAGTTGAGTTTTCGTCGTCAATTGCATCCCTCTCATGTTCTGAGCTACCTGCAAATTTATACATATCCTCGGTATTCTCTTCCTCTATTACGTCTATGATATCGTCGACCATTATTATACCCTTGATGTGATTTAAGGAGTCAACTACTGGAATAGCTAGAAGGTCATACTTAGATACAAGCCTCACAGCTTCTTCCCTGTCGTCATTTTCTCCTACAGAAATTATATTTTCAACCATCAAATCCTCTACTAAAGCCGAATCCCTAGCAGTTATCAAGTCTTTTAGCGATACAACCCCCACGAGCGAACCCTCGTCGTCAACCACATATATGTAGTAAATCGTATCTGCCTCTTGTCCCTCAGTCCTAACGACCTTGATGGCCTGTTGGGCATTCATATCTTTGTAGACCGAAATATATCCAGTCGTCATAGTCGAACCAGATGTGTCTTCCTCGTAGAATAGAAGCTCTTTAATAGCTTTTGAGTCCTCGTCATTTAATAGACCGATAACCGCCTCCCTAGACTCAGGTTCTAGCTCCTTTAGTATATCCGCTAGATCTCCAAGCGACATATTCTCCAAAATCGTGATAATATGCTCTGGATCGGTATTTATGACAAATGACTTAAACTGCTCAGGCTCACTCTCTTCAAGCACCTGTGCCGCCAAATCTATAGTCAGACAGTCAAAAACCCTCTGCTTCATCTCCTCATCAAGTTGTTCCATCATGTCGAGTATATCCATGACGTGATACTCTTCAAGCATCTCCCTCAATTCATGATACTTATTGTTAAAAATCAATTCTTTAGCCTCGCTAAGAAGCTCTCGCGATCCCTCTTGGTTTTTATCCATAATCTCCTTCACCTTACTTTATATACCTAATAATTTGTTAAGTCATAAAAATATAATTTATTAAGTCATTATAATATATATTTTTTTAATATGTTTTTATAATATATTTATATAATATATATTTCTTTATAATAGATTTTTCTTATAATAAACCATTATTCGTTTTAAATTATATTTTATCATTACCTATCCCTATATTGTCAATAAAGTTTTCTATATTTCTCCAATTTTCTTTTACCTTAACCCATAGTTGGAGGTTTACCTTTGATCCTAAAAGGAGTTCAATCTCTTCTCTAGAAGCCTTTCCTATACCTTTTAGCTTCTTTCCTCCCTTGCCTATTATAATACCCTTGTGAGATGCTCTCTCACAATATATAACGGCATTAATATCGACTATTTCTTTGTCGTTTCTGCTTTTCATCCTCTCGACTTCTACAGCGACACCGTGTGGCACCTCCTGATCGAGAAAATGAAGTACTTTTTCCCTAATGAGCTCAGAAACCAAAACCCTCTCAGGTTGATCGGTGACCATGTACTCTGGGAAATACTTAGGACCCTCTACCAAATACTTTTTGATAGTCTCAACAACTTCTTTGACATTTGAACCGTTCAATGCTGAAGCAGGTATAATTTCTTCAAATATTCCCTCCTCATCATACATCTCAATAATATCAAAAAGCTCCTCTTTACTCTTAAGAGTATCTATCTTATTTATTATGAGAAGAACGGTATTTTTTTGCTTTTTTAATTCATCTATTATCATCCTGTCGCCCGGACCTATAGACGGCGATGAATCAACCATAAATATTATCAAATCTCCGTCATTTTTAGCGTCAAGAGCAGATTTTACCATCTTCTCTCCAAGCTTGTTCTTTGGCTTGTGAATTCCCGGCGTATCTAGAAATACTATCTGGGCCTCATCATCTGTATATACAGCCTGAATTGTATTTCTAGTCGTCTGAGGTTTATTGCTCATTATTGCAACCTTCTCGCCTACCATAGAATTAATTATGGTCGACTTGCCTACATTAGGCCTTCCTATTATGCTTACAAATCCAGATTTAAACATTTAATCTCCTTTATATTAATAAAATAAACCCATATATTAATAAAATAAACCCAATTGGAAAACAATTATCGCAATGAGGGTACCTAGTAATCCCCCAGCCACTGTCTCCCAAAAGGTATGTATCTTTCCCTCTATACGGCTCTGGGCTACCAACACTGCCATAGCATATGCAAGAGTAGAAGCCTCAACCCTCTCAGTCATCATTGTAATAGAAGTAGCTATTGCAAATGAAAGAGCTGCATGTCCACTTGGCATACCACCTTGAAGTGGAGTACCTGTAAAAGTAAATGTCTTAAGCGCAACCACAGCGATTAAAACCAATATCATACATATAAGAGTTATATGAAGCTCGGATTTTCTCAAATACAATATCAGATAGCTTGAGAAGTGAGTTAGCTTATCATAAAAGAGTATATAACCCACCATTACGGAATAAAGAGCGGACATAAGAACAGCCCCAGCCGCCACGTCTTTCGCTATCTTTGCTAGTTCGTGATATTCGCTCGTCACCAAGTCTACTGTTTTTTCTATAGCTGTATTCATCATCTCAGCAACTATTACCAGTACAATAGATCCAAGAAGCATCATAAACTCTATCTTTGAGAAATTAAACATCAAACTTATAACCAAAATTACAGTAGATGCCAAATAATGTATCTTCATATTTCTCTCAACCCTAAAAGTATATAATATACCCTCGATAGCCGCATTGAAAGATTTAATTATATTGACTTTTCTCGTTTTTTTCTCCATACGCTACCCCTCACTACCTCGAAATACCCATTCTAGAAAGTATTTCCTCTTGAAGTTCGTTCATCTGCCTCTCATCATCTTCTTCGATATGATCGTATCCAAGCAGGTGTAGCATTGAGTGACATAATAAAAAAGCCATCTCTCTGTCTATTGAGTGCCCATACTCGCGAGCTTGTCTTATAGCTGTTTCAGTTGAAATAACAATATCTCCCAAAGAATATTCCACATCGTCAAAAAGCTCTACTTCCTCATCGAAATCCAGCATGGGAAAAGACAATACATCAGTGGCTCTATCTATATTTCTAAACTCAGAATTTATCTTTCTTATCTCCTCGTCATCAGTCAAGGTGATGCTAATATCAAAATCTACATCACCTAGTTCCTCATGGTCTAAAACCCCTTGACAAACATTTTTAATGAAATCCTCGAGTTTTTCGTCAAATTCTATATCACTTTGATTATTGCTAAAAAAATAATTCATAATGACCTCCTACTTAGGTTTTTTACTAAGTCTATTAATTACTCAGCCTACTAATTACTAAGTCTACTATTTATTCATCCTATTATTTTTAGGATTTTCTTATTCAGGCTTTTTCTTCCCTTTATTTTTATTGTATTCTAGCTTTTTCTCATGTTTAGCATATGCCTTAATTATCCTCTGTACAAGCTCATGCCTAACAACGTCTTTCTCAGTCAAAAATATCTGTCCAATACCCTGCACGTCTTTTAAAATTTCTGCTGACTGAATTAGACCGCTTTTCTTATTTGAAGGAAGGTCAATCTGAGTAATATCCCCTGTCACAACAGCCTTAGAACCAAACCCAAGCCTAGTCAAAAACATCTTCATCTGTTCTGATGTCGTATTTTGAGCTTCATCAAGTATAATAAAAGAATTGTCAAGCGTCCTACCCCTCATAAATGCCAAAGGAGCAACCTCTATGGTTCCCCTTTCCAAGTATTTAGCAAACTTATCAGGGCCGAGCATATCGAAAAGGGCGTCGTACAAAGGCCTCAAATAAGGATCGACCTTATCTTTCATATCCCCAGGCAAAAATCCAAGACTCTCTCCTGCCTCAACAGCTGGTCTAGTCAAAATAATCCTACTGACTTCATCTTTTTTAAAAGCTTTTACAGCCATCGCAACAGCAAGGTATGTCTTACCAGTACCCGCCGGTCCTATTCCAAAAGTTATATCGTTATTTTCTATAAGTCCAATGTATTTTTTTTGGCCGAGCGTCTTAGGTTGAATAGGAGTACCCTTTTTAGTGAGGATAATAGTGCCCTCAAGCTCTTTAATCTTCTTCTCACTACCCTCAAATAGAAGTTCAATCGTATATACCAAAGTTTGCTTATCAAGATGCTTTCCATTTGTAACTATATTTTCAAGTTCAGAAAAAAGCCTCTGAGCTAACTCAACATTTTTTTCTTCCCCGATAATGTTTAACTTCCCTTCTCTAAGAACTATATCTATCTTTAGATTTCCCTCTATTATTTTGATATTTTCATCAAAATTTCCGAAGAGTTCTCTTTCAAAATCCATGTTGCCTATCTCGTACTTAGCTTGCGTAATCAAATTCTACCTCCCAAAAAATAATCCCGGTTTAAATACTTAAAAGCCCCAAAGTATTCTATAACCTCCATTATCATTATTATAACACAAATACCACGCTTACCATCACCTTTAATGCAAAATACAAACTCAGTGTAATTATAAAGACTCTCTCAATATAATTATATAGTTTTTAATAAAAAAAATTGCGTCAAGAAAATCAATACTTAGAAAAATTTATATTATTTTCCTGATATCCCTTTATTTTTTTCCTAAAATTTGGTTTAATATAAGTAAATATAATTTAAATGGAGGGAAAGACTATGGTTAAACTTCTTGTAGGATCCCCAGGATCTGGAAAAACAAAAATCATGATAGAAAGAGCAAACGAAGCAGCAGCAAATGCCAAGGGAGAAATTGTTTACGTAGATGTAGTTGACAAGCACACCCTAATGCTAGATAGAAAAATCAGGATAGTATTTACAAAGGATTTCCAAATAGACGAACTGTCATCTCTTTACGGACTTATTTGTGGGATTGTAAGCGGAAACTTTGACATTGAACATATATTTATCGATGGGGTCGATAAAATAGTAAGAGGAAAAATTGACTCTGTATTTGTCGAGTTCATGGAAGTTCTCTCCGAGTTTTCAGAAAAAAATGGACTTGACTTAACTGTTTCTGCAAATATTGAAGATGAAAATATATTAAAACAAGTTGAAAAATATCAATAAGAGTGATTACATAATCGTATAATCAATAACAAAACATATTCGCCATGTATTTCTCATATGCTAAAATA